>JAQGNA010000718.1 GCA_028292075.1 Rhodoferax sp.
AACGCAGTTGGCCAGCCGATATCGAACGTGGCCACGGCTGAAGTCCAGATCGTGGCCGATCCGACGGTCGACGAGTCGCTGATCCTCGGCACCGTGTTCAATGATCTCGACGGTGACGGCTGGCAAGACCCGGCGAGCCTGACCGACGTGCAGGTGCGGGGCGGTTTCGCACCCGAGGCCTACGTGCCTGGCACGACGCGGATCGATCGTGGCGATGGCGAACGGCCCGAGCAGGACGCCAGCGCGCCGCTGCTGCACGGCATCGCGGTTGGCGCCATTTCGGGTCGACAGTCGGTTGCCGATCCGGTCGAGCGCCACCGTGTGGTGATTCGCCAGCGGCTGACCACGTTGGCCTTCACCGGCGACTTCGTGCTGACCAGCCGGCAGGGCGTCACCGTGCGCATGGACGCTTCAGGGCGCACCACGGTCGAGAAGAGCGGCGACGCGGCCAAGGGATTGAACGGCGCGGCGCCGGAAGTCGAAAGGCACGTGTCCGTCGGCGACGGTGGGGAAGGGTACCTGGTCGACTATGTCATCACCAACCGTGGCATCGATGAACGCGGCATCCCGGGCGTGCGCCTTGCGACCGTCGAGGGCCTCCTGATCGAGACCGACCAGTATGGCCGCTACAGCGTGATCGGCGTGTCCGGCGGCAACTGGAACCGCGGCCGCAACTTCATTCTGAAGGTCGATCCGAGCACCTTGCCGTCCGGGGCAGAGTTCACCACCGTGAATCCACTGGTAAGACGCATCACCCCCGGGTTGCCGGTGCGTTTCGACTACGGCGTCAAGCTGCCGCAGGAATCGCTCGAAGGCAACCGAAAGGTCGACATCGAGCTCGGCGAGGTTCTGTTCGCCCCCGGCAGCTCCGAGGTCCGCAAGGCCTATGAGCCAGCCATTCAACAGATGGCGGCGCGGGTCAACGAGTACGGCGGTGGCGAGGTCCTGGTTCAGGCGAACGGCGAAACGTCGGACCTGGGCCTGGCCCGCGCTAGAGCGGTCGACGCGATGTTGCAGAAGCTGGTCAACCCCAGCGCCATCGCCGAGTTGCGTGTCACTGTCCGCACCGATCTGACCCAGCCCGAGAGCCTGGTTGTGGGCCTCGAGCGCACCCGGCTGCTGCTGGGGACGGTGCTGTTCGACACCGACAAAGCGGTGGTGCGTCCGCGGTTCCAGGCGCTTCTGGCGGAAGTCGCCAAGACGCTGGAACAGCGCGGAGGAGGGGTGGTCGCCCTGGTCGGACACACCGACTTGCGGGCATCGGCGGCTTACAACCTTTCGCTTGGGCTGCGCCGCGCCAAAGCGGTGTTCGATGCGATCGCGAAAGAGATGACTCCTGAGGCCCGTGCAAACCTGCGTGTCGATCCGTCCTACGGGGCGCCAGCGACCGGCTCCACGCCGGCCAAATAAGAGGCGCCGCCCACCATGAAAATGAAAATTCTCGACTACGCCCTGTGGACGCTGTTCTATGGCGCCTCGCCTGTGGCTTTTGCCCAGATGGCGGCGCCCGCCGTGCCGCCGTCTGGCGCAGCCAGCACCCCCAGCGCGCCTGCCGCTCCTGGCGTTGCCAAGCCGGGCTCTGTTGCCGGATGCGATGCCACGGCCTGCCGCGCCGATGGCGGCGTTCTGTTTCAACTTCGCACCCGTGGCGAGGCCGAGCCGGCCACCAAGGGACTTTCGGAAGCCGCGGGATCGAATGCGCTGGAGCCTGACCGTCGCGTGACCATCGAACTCTCCGCGCCAGTGGCCCCGAACGCTCAACCAGGCAAGGCCACCGCCACAGGAAAGTTTTCGCTCCAGTTGCCGAATGGCGGCATCGTCTGGGCCACGGAAGACCCCACGCTGGGCGTGGCCGAGCTGAGCGCGTCGGCGCCGTCGCTGGTCGCATTCGAGGACGGCCGCATCCAGGCACCCGTTCAGTTCTATGTGCGCAGCAACTATCCCGGTTTCATCCAGCGCCTGGAGCTGACCATCTACCGCGGCACGGACACGGACCTGACCGAACCGTTGGCCGTGCTGCCGATGCCGGTCGCAGGCATCAGCCGGGCCGAATGGACCGGCAGCATGGCACCGCGCTTCCCGCTGCGGGCCGGCGACGATCTGGTCTACGTCGTTCGCGCCTATGGCGCGGAGGGAGCGTTCGACGAGCATATGCCGCGCACCATTTCGCTGGTGCGCGCCGTCGACGCTGAACGCGGCGCCAGCCAGACGCGCGACCGGGTCGAGAAGCAGCTGGGCACAGCGATGACCACGCAACAGGCCGAAACGCAAAGCCTGCTCAGCAACGTGTTCAGCGGCAACGCCCTGCGGCAGCAGAACATTCCCATCTATGGCTCCCGGATCCGGATTCAGGGACGCAACCTGCCCGAAAACCACAGCCTGCAAATCAACGGACAGGAGTATCCGGTCGACCTGGAGCGCAAGTTCGTCGCCGAGTTTCTGGAGCCGATTGGTGCGCATGCCTACGTGTTGCTGCTGAAGGATGGCAACAACCTGCCGGTGCTGACGCATACGCTCAATATCGACGTCAGCGGCAACTACTTCTTTGGCGTGGCCATGGCCGACCTGACCATCTACCAGAACAGTGCCAGCGGCCCCGGCAAGGGCTTGGCGCTGAATGGCCGCACCGACAGCCTTCTGCTCGATGGCCGGCTGGCTTTTTATGGCAAGACCAAGATCGACGGCAAGTACCTGGTCACGGCGCAAGCAGACACCCAGGAGCGCGATGTCCGGGACCTGTTCAGCGGCTTCACGAAAGCGGATCCAAAGGACGTGTTCCGCCGGCTCGACCCGAACCAGTATTACCCGGTGTACGGTGACGACTCGACAACCTACCGCGACGTCGACACCCAGGGACGCTTCTATCTTCGCGTCGAATGGGACAAGAACCAGGCGCTTTGGGGCAATTTCGCCACCGGGTTCACCGGCACGCAATACGCGCAGTACGTGCGCTCGCTCTACGGCGCCGCGGTCAACTGGCGCTCGCGGGAGAGCAACCCGTGGGGTGAGGCTCGGACTCTGGTGCGCGCATTCGCTTCCGAGGCACAGACCGCTCCTGGACACAGCGAATTCATCGGCACCGGGGGAAGCCTCTACTACCTGCGCCACACCGACCTGTTGCCCGGGTCCGACATCGTCACGCTCGAAGTTCGCAACCCGACGACCGGCAGCATCGAAAGCCGCGCGGTGCTGGTGCGTGGCACCGACTACACCATCAACGAGACCCAAGGCCGCATTCTGCTGACCAAGCCGCTGGCGCAGGTCACAGGCAGTGGCGAGACCCTGACACGCGACGCGCCCCTGACCGGCAACGAGCAGCGGCTGCTGGTCGACTACGAGTGGATTCCCGCCGGATTCGACGCTGGCAACCTGACGGCCGGCGCGCGCGGCAAGCAATGGATCGGGGACCACGTCGCCATCGGCGGCACGCTGGTCAATGAAAAGCAGTCTGGTGAAAGCTACACGCTGAAGGGGGTCGACCTCACGCTGCAAGCTGGGCGCGGTACCTTCGTCAAGCTGGAACACAGCGAGACGGAATCGACCGGCGCGCCGGTGTTTTTATCGGGCAACGGCGGCCTCAGCTTTACTCAGACGAACGCCTTTGCCGGGCACCGCGAGGGCAGCGCCGATGCCATCGAGGCGCAGGCCAATCTGAAGGAGATCGGCCTGACCGACCGCAACTGGTCGCTCGCCGCCTGGCGCCGCCAGAAGGACGCGGGCTACTCCGTGGCACGCAACGACACCGGTCAGTCGTTGCGCGAAACCGGCTTCAATGTGCGGGGCGAGGTGTCCGACACGCTGTCGATCTATGCGCTGGCGAGTCGCGTGGAGCGTGGTGCCGAGTCGCTCGACCAGGCGCAGTTCACTGCGCAATGGCGGCCGACGGACGACGACACGGTAGGTGCCGAGATCCGCCGCGTCACGCAGGACCGCAACGCGGGCAAGGTCAACGGCATGCTGGCGGCGGCCAAGTACACCCGGCGCGTCACGCCCAACCTCGACGCCTATGCCATTGCCCAGAAGACGCTCGACGACGACCACGGCCGTTACGCCGACAACGACGCGTACACCGTCGGTGCCAAGTACCGGTTCGCCAACCTGTCGACGGTCGGCGCCGAAGCCACCCATGGCGACCGTGGCAATGCGGCGCAGGTCAATGCCGAGTACCGGCTTGCGCCGGACCACACCGTGTACGGCACATTCACAGCCAGCAGCGACAGCACCGAATACGATTCCGTGTTCAATCCAAGGCAACAGGGTGGTTGGACGCTCGGGCAGCGTTGGCGTCTCACCGACAAGGCCAACCTTTTCAACGAGAGTCAGTACCTGAAGGACCCGAACGCCGGCAAGGGCCTGGCCAACACCTTCGGCATGGATTTCTATCCAGCATTGGGATGGAGTGTCGGCTTCACACTGCAACAAGGCGAATTGACCAGCAACCTGGGCGATGTGCACCGCCGTGCCGTGAGCCTGACCGGGAGCCGCACCACGCCCCGGACGACCTGGTCGAGCAAGGTGGAGTGGCGCCGCGACACTGGTGTCGAGCAGCGTGTGCAGTGGGTGCTGGCGAACCGCATCGACCACAAGGTCGATGAAAGCTGGCGGGTTTCGGGCAAATTCAATTACGCCGACACGGACGACAAACTGAACGCAGCCGCCGGCGCGAAGTACACGGAAGCCGTTGCGGGCTTTGCCTGGCGGCCACAGGACGCCACGCGCTATGCGCTGCTGGGCCGCTACACCCACCTGTACGACCTGGCAAGTTTGGGTCAGCTGAACCAGGTCGGCTCGGAATACGACCAGAAGTCGGACATCGTGTCGATCGAAGGCATCTACAAACACGACCGTCAGTGGGAGTTTGCCGCCAAGCTGGCACGGCGCGAAGGTTCGGCGCGTTTTGGCCGGGGCACTGGGCAGTGGTTCGATTCGGCCACCACCTATGCCGGCTTACAGGCGCGCTATGAACTGCCCGAACAATGGCATGCCCTGGCGGAGCTTCGGATGCTTGCTGTCAAGGACGGCGGCACGCGCAGCGGTTGGCTCGTCGGTGTCGATCGCGACATCACCAAGAATTTGCGCGTGGGCCTGGGCTACAACTTCACTCGTTTCAGCGACGACCTGACGAAGTTTGGCTACACCTACAAGGGTTTCTTCCTGAACGTGGTGGGCTACTACTGAACACCGGACCAGCGTGCCGTCGGTGGGGCATTGGGTCCGGCAGTCTTTGCGGCTTGCCGAAAGTGGCAAGTACAGCGGGCCCTCAGGCGCCGGCGCGGGTCTTGAAAGGTGCCAGCTTCAGATCGACCTGATCGCCCTGACTCGCCAAGACCAGGTCCAGGTAGCCTTCGATCCACAGGGCAATGGCAAGATCGTCTTCCAGGTGGAACACCACGGTCATGTACCTCATGGCTTCCCAACATTCCAGCGTGCCGCCCAGATTTTGGACGATGGCATCGGGTGCGTGGCTGGAAGGGTAGGCGGCGTTGACACGGTCGTCGCCGTACTGCAACCATCTGTCCGAATGCGAAGCGACCTGGAAAGTGGCGCAAAGGCGCTGGCGGTTTGCCGTTTCCCGCACGCGTCCGACGATGCGGGCGATCTCTCCTGAATTCATGGCGCCTCCTGTCCGGGCCACCGCTCGGTAACTCGACAGTATGAACAAATTGGTTTGTGCTCGCAACGCGGTTTTCCCTGATCGCACAAGTGGGCCGGTCCTGATACGAAACGCCATGTCGGACTGCTCCTACTTGGCAATGGCGGTCATGCCTGCAGCCTCCGCCGTCGGGGAAGCACGGTTGGCGCTCGGCCTCCGGGTTACGCTCACTTTGTCCAAAATCCCCTAGCCTGCACGAGCCCCGCGCTTCCGTCATGATGGCGCCGCAATGGACGGGGAGCGTCGCTGGCGGTTCGGGGAGCCGGCATCGGCCCGTCCTGCAGGGCGTGGAATGTCGACCCCGCGCCTGCGGCTTGGCCCCTGTTCGTGCCTTTTGAGACTTGTGCCGTCTTCGCCGGAAACTCAGTCCGCAACAACACCAATACTGATTGGAGACCTTTGCATGACCTTTGCATCCTTGCCGCTTGAGGCTACAGGAGCCGCGGCGTTGCCAGGCCAAGCAGCGCCGCGGCGGGCAGTCCTGCAGCGCTATGCCACCGTTCGTGGCCACAGTCTTGCGTTGGCGGCACCCCTGTCCGACGAAGACCAATGCGTCCAGTCAATGCCCGACGCGAGCCCGACGAAATGGCACCTGGCGCACACCACCTGGTTTTTCGAGGCGATGGTGCTCGGGCCGCATGTGCCCGACTACCGGCCGTTCGACAGCCGGTTCTTCTACCTGTTCAATTCATACTACGAAGCCCTCGGCCCTCGCCACCCCCGTCCCATGCGGGGCTTGCTGACCCGCCCCGCGAACGCCGAGGTGCGAGATTACCGCGCCCATGTTGACGCCGCGATGCAGGCCTTCATCCAGCAATGCGATGCGGCGACATGGTCCGCGGTACAACCCCTGGTGACGCTGGGTTTGCACCATGAACAACAGCATCAGGAACTGCTGTTGACCGATGTGCTCCACATGCTTTCGTGCAACCCCATGCTGCCCGCTTACGACAACCGCGAGACGCCGATGCTGCGCCTCGCTTCAGCGCCCGAGGCCACCCGCTGGCTCGCTTTTCCCGAGCGCATTGTCGAGATCGGTCACCCGGACGAAGGGCGGGACGTTGCTGGCGAAGCCGCTTTTGCGTTTGACAATGAAACCCCCCGCCACCGGCGTCTGCTGCCTGCCTTCGAGATGGCTGACCGGTTGGTCACCTGTGGCGAGTACGCGCAGTTCATTGCGGAAGGCGGCTACCGCCGGCCCGAGTTCTGGCTGTCCGATGGATGGGCCATGGTGCAGAACCAGTCTTTGGAAAGCCCCATCTACTGGCTCGCCCTGGGTGATGCGCGGGTGTCCGCCCAGACGGCGGGTCGGCCCCTGACGGGCGATTGGCATGTGTTCGGTCTGCGCGGCGTGCAACCCATGGACCCCGAGGCGGCGGTCACGCATCTGAGCTTCTTCGAGGCATCGGCCTTCGCAGAGTGGGCGGGTGCGCGGTTGCCAACCGAATTCGAATGGGAAGCAGCCGCCAGCGCACCAGGCCTGCGACAGCTTGAGGGCGTGGCCTGGCAATGGACGCGGTCTTCGTATGACCCCTATCCGGGCTTCCGTCCACTCGGCGGCATGGCCGGCGAATACAACGGCAAGTTCATGGTGGGGCAGCTGATCTTGCGTGGCGGCAGCGTTGCAACGCCGGCCGGACACTCCCGCAGCACCTACCGCAATATATTCCCGCCAGCAG
>JAQGNA010000022.1 GCA_028292075.1 Rhodoferax sp.
CGATGAAGAAGCGGTTTCCGAAAGCCGGTGAAGTCAGCTCGCTGGAATTGAGCGCCAAGGTGGCCAAGGGCGAAATGAAGTGGTGAGCCGCGCGGGCTGACCGCTTGCGGACAGGCCGCTGACCTGCGGCTGACCTGCCGCTGATGAGGCTGATGAGGCTGATGCGGCTGACGCGGCTAGATGCTCCAGGCCGGCAGCCCCTGGACCCGGTTGCGCCCCGCCCGCTTGGCCTGGTACATGGCCTGGTCGGCGCTGTCGATGGTGTCCTCCAGGCTGTCGCCCAAGCGGCACAGCGCCAGGCCGAGGGAGGCGGTAACCCGAAGTTCGGCAGGCGGCGGGGGCAGCAGCGGCGTGGCGGCCAGGGCGCCGCGCAGGCGCTCGGCCATGGCCCATAGCGCGGTTGCGTCAACGTCGCTCATCAGGCACAGAAATTCCTCGCCGCCCCAGCGGGCCAGCACGTCCTGCGCGCGGAGGTGCTGGCGCAGACGCTCGGCCACGGCCACCAGCACCGCATCACCCACGGCATGGCCATGGGTGTCGTTGACGATCTTGAAGTGGTCGACATCGAGCAGGATGATGCCGAAGCAGGCGCCGAAACGTTCATGGCGCACCGGCTCGGCCAGGTTTCGCATGGCGGCCCGGCGGTTCATGCACTGGGTGAGCGGGTCGAGGTCGGCCATCTTTGCGATGATTTGCAGGGCCTCGGTGAGGTCTTCATTTTTCTGGCGCAGCGTGGCGGCCATCGCCTCGGTGCCCATGCGGGCGCGCATGCCCTGCAGGAACACCTTGCGGGTGGTGCGACCATAGATCTGCACCATCACCAGCAGGCAGAACACGGCTGTCAGCATGGCCGGCGACAGCGCCGTCTGGACTTGCAGGCTGACCCAGGCCGCCGGCCATATCAGGCCGATGTTGAAGGCCATCATGCCGGGCCAGTAGAGGCAGAGGTTTTGCACCGAGAAGATGCCCACGACCACCACGAACAGCATGTTGAACATATAGAGCTGAGGCAAATTCCGCAGCCCTGGCAGGAACACGATGGCCCCCCAGCAACTGCCGACGCCAAAGAGCGCAACGGCAAGGTAGCGCATGCGCCAACGCCTCAGGGCGGGATCGGAAGTCTCGCGTCCCAGGCGCCAGGCCAGAAATCCGTTGGTGGTTTCGAAGCACACCATGGCAAGTACCCAGCCCAGCAGCATCGCATGGGACAGGTGGTTCCACAGCAGCAGCGCCTGCATGCCATAGCCGAAGAACGAGGAGCGGGCGGACATGAAGTCGCGCACGGCGAAATGGTGGGCGGATTCACGTTGGACGGCTTCGGCTTCGCCACTCATCTTCGGAAACCAACCGGTCTGCGGCGGATGTCCGGTGGCATCGACGGTGGAATGATGCTGGCCGTTCAGAACAGCCTGGTGGGCGGCTGTGTCGCGTGGCCGCTGTAAATTTTGCATACCAAATGATTATAAAAATACGGAGTGAGCATAAATCATTTGGTGGTTTGAACTCATCCCCGGTACACGCGGGGTTCCGGGGGTGTGGAGCGAACCTTCTGAAAGGTGGCGTCGCTCGAAAAAAGAACATTTCGTCGGGAGCCATGGCTATACTGTACATATAAACAGTTCTCGCGCCACCGTCGCGTTCTTTACTCCAAAGCCCTTCCATGTCCCGCTCCGCCGTTCCCATCCTAGACAGTCTCTGGCGTGCCAGCGAAATGGGCCGGCCTGCGAGTTTCACCACGCCTTCGGGCCATCCGGGTCTGGACGCCGAACTGCCCGGCGGTGGCTGGCCTGCCGGACAGCTCAGCGAGGTGCTTCAACCGCAAGCCGGGCTGCATGAATGGCGCCTGCTGCTGCCGGCCTTGAGGCAGGCCGCCGGCAACGGCACGGTGGTGCTGATCGGCTGCCCGCACTGGCCCAACATGGCGGCCCTGGCGGGCCACGGCATTCCACTTTCGCGCATCCTGGTGGTAGAGGCCGAGCGTCCCGCCGACCGGCTCTGGGCGGCCGAGCAAACCCTGCGCTGCCGCGATCTCGCCGCCATGCTGGTGTGGCTGCCCCAGGCCCGGGCCGAACAGCTGCGCCGCCTGCAGTTCGCCGGCCAGGCGGCGCACCAGCCGCGTCCACCGCTGGCCTTCGTGTTCCGACCGCTGGCGGCGCAGCAAGAGGCTTCGCCGGCGCCACTGCGGCTGACCGTTCGGCTCGATGGCCGGGCTTCGGCAGTGGGCCAGGCCCAGGCTGCGCTACCGGCGCTGGCCATCGACCTTTTCAAGCGCCGCGGGCCGCAACTGGCCGCGCCGCTGCGCATCCATACCGCCCTGCCGCCGGTGCTGGCACTGTGGGCGGCAAGCCAACAGCGTGCGGCCGAAGCGGGGGCCGGCGTCATGCCGTCATCGGCATCGTCGCCATCCTTGCCTTTGTCACAGTCGTCGCGCCAGGGTGGCCACGCTGACAACATCGTCGCCCTGCCCACGCCCCTCAACGGTTCGCCCCATGCTGTGGATCGCGTTCGCGCCCTCGCCGCCTCCGCCTGAGCCGCCGGGCGCCGACGTTGGGCGGCTGGCCGAAGCCGCCCGCGCGGCCGAAGCCAGCCTGCAGACGTTGAGCTGGTGGGCGCTGCAGTTCAGCCCGCGGGTCTGCGTGCTCGAAGGCTGCGTGCTGGTGGAGGTGTCGGCCAGCGAACGCCTGTTCGACGGCCGCCGCGCCCTGCTGAGCCGCCTGCGCGAACAGGCCGCCGACCAGGAGGTGCGTGCCATGGCCGCCGCTCCCACGGCGCTGGCCGCGCTGGCGCTGCTGCACGAAATGCCGATGCCCCCGCCCATACCCATGCCGACATGCGCATCGCCCGAGGCCGCCCCCATGGGCCCTGAGCGTGACGCCCCGCCCCCGCCGCCCCGGCGGATTCCCCTCACCGGCTGCCAGGCGCACCAGTTGCGAACCACGCTCGATGCGCTGCCCATCTTCGCCCTGGCCGCGGCACGGCCGCACGCCGCCACCCTGGTGCGGCTGGGCTGCGCCACGCTCGGGCCGTTGCGGGCGCTGCCGCGCGGCGGCGTTTCGCGGCGCTTCGGCGGCGCGCTGCTGCGGGCCATCGACCAGGCCTATGGCCAGGCGCCCGACTCGTTCGACTGGGTGGTGCTGCCCGCGCAGTTCAGCCTGCGGCTCGAATTCATGGGCCGCATCGAGGTGGCGGCCGGCCTGATGTTCGGCGCCCACCGGCTGCTGCGCCAGCTCAGGGCCTGGCTGCTGGCGCGGCAGTCCGGCGTGACCGGCGTGGTGCTGCACTGGGAACACGACATGCAGCGCCGCAGCGAATCTCCGCGTGGCGCGCTCACCGTGCGCACCGCCGAAGCCACGCGCGACACCGCCCACCTGGCGCGCCTGCTGGCCGAGCACCTGGACCGCACGCCGCTGGCCGCACCGGTGGTGGCCATCACGCTCGAGGCCATCGGCATCGAGGCCCGACCCGACGCCACACCCAGCCTGCTGCCCGAGGACCAGGCCCATGGCGAGACGCAGCAGCAGCTGATCGAACGGCTTTCCGCCCGGCTCGGCCCCGACAAGGTGCTGCGCCCCGAAGCCCAGGCCGACCACCGTCCGCAGCACACCCAGGCCTGGCACCAGGCCGCCATCACCACCACCAACACCAGCACGACCGGGGCAGGGGCCAAGGCCGGCCGGCCGGTTTTTCCCACCGGGCTGGCGCAGCAACCGCCATGGCTGCTGCGCCAGCCCATGGCCCTGGCCATGCTGGACGACCGCCCGCTGCTGCAGGGCCCGCTTGCCCTGCTGGCCGGCCCCGAGCGCATCGAGGCCGGCTGGTGGGACGGCGGCGACCACCAGGCCGCCGACGCCACCGCACGCGATTACTTCCTCGCCCGCAGCGAACACGCCGGCCTGGTGTGGATCTACCGCGAGCTTCCGTCTTCCGAAACCACGGCACAGGGCTGGTACCTGCACGGCGTCTATGGATGACAAGCTTGTTCCGCCCTCCTCTTTCTCCTCTTCCTCCTCTTCCGGGGGCGGGCCGAGGTGGTGGCCGGCGGCGACAACGGGGCTTGAGCAGCCTTGCCCCCATCCCGATCTTCCCCCGGGAGGGGAAGGAGCCAGGTCAAAATCGCCCGCCTATGCCGAGCTGCAGTGCGCCACCAACTTCAGCTTCCACCGCGGCGCCTCGCATGGCGAGGAACTGGTCGACCGCGCCCGGGCGCTGGGCTACACGGCGCTGGCGATCACCGACGAATGCTCCCTGGCCGGCGTGGTGCGGGCCCATGTCGAAGCCGAGAAGCAGAAGCTCAAGCTGCTGATCGGCGCCGAATTCAAGGTGCAGGTGCGCGGCCCCGCCGGCTGGTTCACGCTGATCCTGCTGGCGCGCAACCGCAACGGCTACGGCCAGCTGTGCGAACTCATCACCGCGGCGCGGCAGGGCCAGCAGCGCGGCGCCTACACCCTGCACCAGGACGACTGGCCCTATGAACTCGGCGACTGCCTGGCCCTGCTGGCGCCGCGCCGCGACCTGGACCACACGGCCACGTTCGAGGCCGTCCATGCGCAGGCGCTCTGGCTCCGCTCGAAGTTCAGCCACGGCTGGCTGGCGCTCACGCAGTTGCAGCGCATGGACGACCCGCTGTGGCTGCACCAGCTGCGCGAGGCCGGCCGCCTGGCCGACGTGCCGCTGGTCGCCACCGGCCAGGTTCAGATGCATGTGCGAAAGCGCAAGCGGCTGCACGACGTGCTCACCGCCGTGCGCCTGGGCCAGCCGCTCACGGCCTGCGGCTTCGCCATCGCGGCCAATGCCGAAGCCCACCTGCGCCCGCGCGCCCGGCTGGCCCTGCTGTACCCGGCCGACTGCCTGGCCGAGACGCTGCGGGTGGCCGCGCTCTGCGACTTCAGCCTGACATCGCTGAAGTACGAATACCCGCACGAGGTGGTGCCCGAGGGCGAGACCCCCGCCAGCTTTCTGCGCCGCTGCACCTACGAAGGCTCGGGCTTGCGCTTTCCACAGGGCATGCCGGCGGCGGTGCAGCTGCAGATCGAGAAG
>JAQGNA010000027.1 GCA_028292075.1 Rhodoferax sp.
CGCACAAGCACGGCGTCGGCGAGTTCGTGATCGACGGCCAGAAGGTGGATGCGACCTACCTGCAGGGAGCGACCGTGCCCCTCAACCTCACCGGCCTGCCCGGCATCTCGATGCGATTCGGTACCAGCCGTGAGGGCATGCCCATCAACGTCCAGCTGGTTGGTCGCTGGCTAGCGGAATCGACCATCCTGCATGTCGCGTCGCTCCTGGAGGGCGTGAGCGCTGTGCGCGACCTGCGCCCGTCTCTCTGATTTGTCGACAAGGGGCAACCGCGATTGACCGGCACAGGCAAAAGCGCGAGCATCCAGTGGCGCGGCCATTGCGCGGCGCCGGATGTCCACCACCGTGGACTTCGCTCAGGGAGACGGCCTTGAAGACCATCGAAGCACACCTCGGCCAGTACGCGGCCTACCACCGCGATGTGCGCAACATCCAGACCCATTTCGTTGGGGTGCCGCTCATCGTGCTGGCGGTCACGGTGCTGCTGTCGCGGCCGGTTTTCGTTCTCGCGGGGATGCCGCTCTCGCCGGCCATCCTGGCGGTGGTGGCGGTGTCCATTTACTACCTGCGGCTCGATCTGCGCCTGGGCGCGGCAATGGCGCTGCTGCTGGCACTGTTCGCCTGGGCCGGCGCCTGGTGCGCACAGCAGCCCACCGCCACGTGGCTGGCACTGGGCGTGGGGGGCTTCGTGGTGGGCTGGGCCTTCCAGTTCGTCGGCCATTTCTGGGAGGGCCGCAAGCCGGCCTTCGTCGACGACATCATGGGCCTTCTGATCGGGCCGCTGTTCGTGCTGGCCGAGGCGGGCTTCCTAATCGGGCTGCGCGACAGCTTGCGTGCCAGCATCGAAGCCCGCGCGGGCGCCACGCACCGCGGCCGTCCTGCTGCCCCAGGTACCGAAATCCACACCGGATGACTTCGTCCTGCAAGTCAGCCCACCCGCCGCCGCGGCTTGCGCGCCGCAGCGCTGAGCTCTTCCACCACATCCGCCAGCGTGTCGAACGCCGGACCGATCTTCTCGCTGGGCACGCAGCCGTAGCCCAGCAACAGGCCCACTTTCGCGGCCTTGGCGACGCTGTAGTAGGCGCTCAGCGGGCGCGCGATGATGCCGCGCTCCATGGCCAGGCGGCACACGGCCCAGTCGTCGCGCAGCTCGGGCAGGCCCAGCACCAGGTGCAGGCCTGCCTCGTCGCCCATGACCGGCAGGGCATCGCCGAAGCGGCGGTGCACGGCTTCGATCAGCAGGGCGCGGCGCTCCGCGTAGAGGCTGCGCACGCGTCGGATGTGCGAGGTGAGGTAGCCCTCGTCGATGAACTCGGCCAGCACCGCCTGCTGCATCCCCTGGCCTTCGCGGTACAGCTCGGCGAGGCCCAGCGAGAACAGGTCGGCCAGCGGCGCCGGCACCGCCATGTAGCCCACGCGCATGCCGGGGAACAGCGTCTTGCTGAAGCTCGAGAGGTAGATCACCTGGCCGTTGTTGTCCAGCCCCTGCAGCGAGGCCAGCGGGCGGATTCCGAAGCGGAATTCGCTGTCGTAGTCGTCCTCGATGATCCAGCAATTGTGCTGGCGGGCGTACTCGAGCAGCATGCGGCGCCGCGCCAGGCTCATCACCATGCCGAGGGGGTACTGGTGCGATGGCGTGCAGATGATGAGCCGCGGTGGCCTGGCCAGATGCCGGGGCTCCGGGTTCATGCCCTCGGCGTCGACCGGGATCGGCGTGAGCTTGAGCCCCGATGAATGCAGGATGCCGCGCAGCCCCCAATAGCACGGCTCTTCGATCCACACCTGGTCGCCCACGTCGCACAACAGCCGCACGGCCAGGTCTACGGACTGGTGGATGCCGGTGGTGATGACGATCTGCTCGGGCTGGCAGTTGGCCGAGCGGGCCACGCGCAGGTAGTCGGCCAGTGCGCGCCGCAGCGGCCGGTAGCCACCGCCGGGGGCGTAGGTCATGAGCTCGGGCTTGGGGTTGCGCCAGATGCGGCTCTGCAGCCGGTTCCAGGCCTTGAGCGGGAACTGCGTGACGTCGGGCACGCCGGGCATGAAGGCGCCCCACTGCTGCTTGGAGACACCGCTGAGTTCGATGGTGCGCTTGCCCCTTGCCGACAGCCGGTGCCGGTCGCGCACAGCGCGGCGCGGCAGGCCGGTGGGGCCTTCGACCACGCGGTCGGGGGTGGTGTCGGCCACGTAGGTGCCGCTGCCGCCCTGCGTTTCGACATAGCCCTCGGCCAACAGCTGCTCGTACACCTGGATGACGGTGTTGCGCGCGATGGAGAGGTCGGCCCCGAGCGCCCGCGACGATGGCAGCTTGGCACCGGCCGCGAGCCGCCCCGACAGGATGGCTTGCTGCAGCAACCGGAAGACCTGCCGGTAAGCCGGCTCCTCTGCGGCGGTGTCGAGGTGTTCGAGCAGCCAGTCGGACAGGATCGAGTCCATGCTTACCCCTAGAAAGTGGTTCTATGGAAATGCGCAAAATGGTTCTTCAGTATAGGACCGAAAGCCGGGACACTGATGCCATGCTTCAACGATCCAAGCCGAACCCAGGAACCGACATGAACAACCAGACACTGCAGCAACGCAAGGACGCGGCCACCCCGCGCGGCGTCGGCGTGATGTGCAACTTCTACGCCGACCGCGCCGAGAACGCCGAGTTGTGGGACGTGGAAGGCAATCGCTTCATCGACTTCGCCGCCGGCATCGCCGTGCTCAACACCGGCCACCGGCACCCCAAGGTGGTGGACGCCATCCGCGCCCAGCTCGACCGCTTCACGCACACGGCCTATCAGATCGTGCCGTACGCGTCATACGTCGAGCTGGCCGAACGCATCAACCACATCACGCCGGGCGTGCATGCCAAGAAGACGGCCTTCTTCAGCACCGGCGCCGAAGCGGTGGAGAACGCGGTGAAGATTGCCCGCGCCGCCACTGGCCGCCCCGGCGTGATCGCCTTCGGTGGCGCCTTCCACGGCCGTACCATGCTGGGCATGGCGCTCACCGGCAAGGTGGCTCCCTACAAGATCGGCTTCGGCCCGTTCCCGGGCGACATCTACCACCTGCCCTTCCCGAATGCGCTGCACGGCGTCTCGGTGGACGCGGCACTCAAGGCGCTGCAGCAGCTCTTCAAGGCCGACATCGACGCGACCCGCGTGGCCGCCATCATCATCGAGCCGGTGCAGGGTGAAGGCGGCTTCTACATGGTGCCGCCCGAATTCATGCGGGCCCTGCGCGAGGTGTGCGATGCCCACGGCATCCTGCTCATCGTGGACGAAGTGCAGACCGGCTTTGCCCGCACTGGCAAGATGTTCGCGATGGAACACTACGACGTGTTGCCCGACCTGATGACGCTGGCCAAGAGCCTGGCGGGCGGCATGCCGCTGTCGGCCGTGTGTGGCCGCGCCGAGATCATGGACGCGGCGCAACCCGGCGGCCTGGGCGGCACCTACGCGGGCAATCCGCTGGCGGTGGCCGCGGCGCATGCGGTGCTCGATGTCATCGCCGAAGAGCGGCTTTCGGAACGCGCCCAGGGCCTGGGCGAACAGCTCAAGGCGCGGCTCCAGCGCATCCGCAAGGACGTCCCTCAGATCAGCGACGTGCGCGGCCCCGGCGGCATGGTGGCGATGGAATTCAACCTGCCATCGACCGGCGAGCCCGACGTCGACTTCATGAAGAAGGTGCAGGCGCATGCGCTGGCCAACGGCCTGTTGTTGCTGAGCTGCGGCACCTATGGCAACGTGATCCGCTTTCTGTTTCCGCTGACCATCCAGGACGCCGTGTTCGCCGAGGCGCTCGACATTCTGGAAGGCGCACTGCGCCAGGGCTGAACGCCCGTTCCCGTCCAAACCCAGCTGGAGTTCCCCATGTCAACCGACAAAGACATCCTGGTCAGTTTTCGCGGCGTGAAGAAGACCTACGACGGCGAGAACCTCGTCGTGAAGCAGCTCGACCTGGACATCTACCGCGGTGAATTCCTCACGTTGCTGGGGCCCTCGGGCTCGGGCAAGACCACCTGCCTGATGATGCTGGCCGGCTTCGAATTTCCGACCAGCGGCGAGATCCGGCTGGACGGCAAGCTGCTCAACCGCGTGCCGCCGCACAAGCGCAACATCGGCATGGTGTTCCAGAACTACGCGCTGTTCCCGCACATGACCGTGGCGCAAAACGTGGGCTATCCGCTGCAGGTGCGCGGCATCAGCGGCGATGCCCGCGCACGGCAGGTGCGCGAGGCGCTGGCCATGGTCCGCATGGAAGCCTTCGGCGAACGCTTTCCGGCCCAGCTGTCGGGCGGCCAGCAGCAGCGCATCGCGCTGGCCAGGGCGCTGGTGTTCAAGCCCGAGCTGGTGCTGATGGACGAGCCCCTCGGCGCGCTCGACAAGCAGCTGCGCGAACACATGCAGCTCGAGCTCAAGGCGCTGCACCGGCAGCTTGGCGTGACCTTCGTCTACGTGACGCACGACCAGGGCGAGGCGCTCACCATGTCCGACCGCGTGGCCGTGTTTGACCAGGGCATCATCCAGCAGCTCGACCCGGTGGGCGCGCTGTACGAGACCCCCGGCAACGCCTTCGTGGCCAGCTTCATCGGCGACAGCAACCGCCTGCAGGGCCAGATCGGCCCGCACGAGCCCGGCGCGGCGGCCAACAGCGACCGCTGCACGCTCGCCCTGCCCGGCGGCTCAGTGCTCCGCGGCATGCGCGTGGGCGAAGCGCGGCCCGGACAGAGCGCCACGGCCAGCATCCGCCCCGAGCGCATGCGGCTGGTGGACGCGGCCAACGCCGCCGAACTGGGCGAAGCCAGCAACGTGCTGCGCGGCAAGGCTGCCGGCATCATCTATTTCGGCGACCACGTGCGCCTGCAATGCGACTTCGGCGAGCAGCCGCAGTGCTTCGTCAAGGTGCCGCTCGACACCCCGGCGCTTGCCAGCCTGGCACCCGGCCAGCCAGTGTCGCTGGCC
>JAQGNA010000034.1 GCA_028292075.1 Rhodoferax sp.
ACGCCTACCTCTCGCCCATCCTGCGCCGGTATGTGGAGCAGGTGGCCGGTGAAATGCCGGGCGTGAAGCTGTTCTTCATGCAGAGCAGCGGCGGCCTCACCGACGCCCATGTGTTCCAGGGGAAGGACGCCATCCTCAGCGGCCCGGCCGGTGGCATCGTCGGCATGGCGCGCACCGCGGGGCTGGCCGGGCATGACGACGTGATCGGCTTCGACATGGGGGGCACGTCCACCGACGTGAGCCATTTCCGCGGCGGGCTGAAGGGCGAGTTCGAGCGCGAGTTCGAGACGCAGGTGGCCGGGGTGCGCATGCGCGCGCCCATGATGAGCATCCACACCGTGGCGGCCGGTGGCGGCTCGATCCTGGCGTTCGACGGCGCGCGCTTCCGCGTCGGGCCGCAGAGCGCTGGTGCCAACCCGGGCCCGGCCAGCTACCGCCGCGGCGGCCCGCTGGCCGTGACCGATGCGAACGTGATGGTCGGCAAGGTGCAGCCGCGTTACTTCCCCAAGGTGTTCGGGCCGAAGGCCAACGAGGCGCTGGACGACGCCGTGGTCCGCGCCAGGTTCGCGGAACTGGCGGAGCGCAGCGGCCGCAAGGCCGAGGAAGTGGCCGAGGGCTTCATTCACATCGCCGTTCAGCAGATGGCCAATGCCATCAAGAAGATCTCGGTGGCGCGCGGCTACGACGTCACGCGCTACACGCTGCAGTGCTTCGGCGGCGCGGGCGGCCAGCATGCCTGCCTGGTGGCCGATGCGCTGGGCATGACCAGGGTGTTCGTGCATCCGCTGGCCGGCGTGCTGAGCGCCTACGGCATGGGCCTGGCCGACCAGAACGTGATCCGCGAGCAGGCGGTGGAGTTGAAGCTGGCGCCCGACGCGCTGCCGCTGATCGCCGAGCGGCTCGATGCCTTGGCGGCCGCCGCGCAGGGCGAGCTCACGCGGCCGGAAGTCAGCACCGGCAGCATCGCCTCGCATCGCCGGGTGCACGTGCGTTACGAGGGCAGCGACTCGGCGTTGATCGTTCCGTTCGTGGACGACATCGGGGCCGCCGACGCGCTGGCCGCCATCACTTCGCGCTTCGAGGCCGCGTACAAGCAGCGCTTCGCCTTCCTCATGCACGGCAAGGGCCTGGTCGTCGAAGCGGTGTCGGTCGAGGCCGTGGTGGCGGGCGACGCGCCGGCCGAGCCGCATTACCCCACGCATCCCGTGCGCGAAGTGCCGCGCCGCGAAACCGTGAAGATGTATTCGGGTGGCGCCTGGCACGATGCCGCGCTGGTGGTGCGCGAAGACCTGCGGCCCGGCGACGTGATTCCCGGCCCGGCCATCATCGCCGAGAAGAACGCCACCACCATCGTCGAGCCTGGCTGGGAGGCCGCGCTCACCGCCATGGACCACCTCGTTCTGGAGCGGCGCGTGGCCCGCAAGGTCACCTACGCGGCCGGCACCACGGCCGACCCGGTGCTGCTGGAGGTGTTCAACAATCTGTTCATGAACATCGCCGAGCAGATGGGCCTGCAGCTGCAGAACACGGCCTACTCGGTCAACATCAAGGAGCGGCTCGACTTCAGCTGCGCGCTGTTCGATGCCGAGGGCAACCTCATCGCGAATGCGCCGCACATGCCGGTGCATCTGGGCTCGATGGGCGAAAGCATCAAGACCGTGATCCGCGAGAACGCAGGCCGCATGAAGCCGGGCGACGTGTTCGCGCTGAACGACCCGTACCACGGCGGCACGCATTTGCCGGACGTGACGGTGATCACGCCGGTGTACCTGAATCCCGAAAGTGCGTCGCCGGACGAGGCGCCGATGTTCTATGTCGGCGCTCGCGGACATCAGGCTGACATCGGCGGCATCACACCGGGTTCGATGCCACCGTTTTCCACGCGCATCGAGGAAGAGGGCGTGCAGATCGACAACTTCAAGCTGGTCGATGAGGGGGTGCTGCGCGAGGCCGAGATCCTCGCCCTGCTGGAGAGCGGCGAATACCCGAGCCGCAATCCGCAGCAGAATCTGGCCGACCTGAAGGCGCAGATCGCCGCCAACGAAAAAGGCGTGAAGGAGTTGCGCAAGATGGTCGACCAATTCGGCCTGGACGTGGTGCGCGCCTACATGGGCCATGTGCAGGACAACGCCGAGGAGTCGGTGCGCCGCGCCATCACCAACTTGCGCGACGGCCAGTTCACGCTGCCGCTGGACAACGGCGCGCGGATTCAGGTGGCCATCCGGGTGGACGCGGCCAACCGCCGGGCCGAGATCGACTTCACCGGCACCAGCCCGCAGCAGACCAACAACTTCAACGCGCCCACGGCCGTGTGCATGGCGGCGGTGCTGTACGTGTTCCGCACGCTGGTGGACGACGACATTCCGCTGAACGCGGGTTGCCTGAAGCCGCTGAACGTGATCATTCCCGACGGCTCGATGCTGCACCCGCGGCCACCGGCTTCGGTGGTGGCGGGCAATGTGGAGACGTCCACCTGCATCACCAACGCGCTGCTGGGCGCGCTCGGCGTGATGGCCGCGAGCCAGTGCACGGTGAACAACTTCACCTTCGGCAGCGAGCGTTACCAATACTACGAGACCATTTCCGGCGGCAGCGGCGCGGGGCCGATCACCGATGCCGAAGGCAAGATCACCGGCGGCTTCAACGGGACCAGCGTGGTGCAGACGCACATGACGAATTCGCGGATGACGGACCCGGAAGTGCTGGAGTTTCGTTATCCGGTGCGGCTCGAGAGTTATGCGATCCGGCAGGGTTCGGGTGGCACCGGCCAGTGGACCGGTGGCAACGGCGGCATACGCCGGGTGCGCTTCCTCGAGCCGATGACGGCCAGCATTCTGTCGAACGGCCGGCTGCAAGGCGCCTTTGGACTGGCCGGTGGTGGCGCCGGTGCCGTGGGCATCAACCGCGTGGTGCGGGCCGACGGGCGAGTGGAAGAGCTGGCGCACATCGGCCAGGTGGAGATGCAGCCGGGCGATATCTTCGAGATCCATACGCCGGGTGGCGGCGGGTATGGCGAGGCTGTCAAGAAGGGCTGATAGCGGCGCCCCGCCCCCACCCAGGCCCTCCCCCGGGAGGGGAGGGAGGTAAACCGGACTCCGGGTGTCGCTCCTCCCCATACCGGGGGGAGGCCGGGAGGGGGCTCTCCCTCCCACCTGCACCAATGACAAAGCCCGCCGAAGCGGGCTTTGTCATTGGACGGCGAGACGCCGACGCTTACTTCGCGGCGCTGGCCGCTGCAACCGGCTTGGCCGACGCCGTGGAAGCGCTGGCCGCGGCCTTTTCTTCCTTCTTGGCCTTGGCTTCTTCCTTCTTGGCCTTCTTGGCATCGGCCTTGGCCTGCTTGTCGGCGGCCTTCTTGGCCTTGGCTTCGTCGGCGCTCGGCTTGGCATCGGCCTTGGCCATCGGGGCAGCGGTGGCGGTGGTGGTGGTGGCGGCTGCCGGGGTCACGGCAGCCGGCTTGGCGGCCTTGGTGTCCTTCTTGGCTTCAACCTTGGCTGGCAACGCGTTGGCGCCCTTGTAGGCGTCGCCGTTCACCGTCATGCCTTCAGCGGAGAACTTGGCGGCATTGCCTTCGCCCACACCCTTGATGCGTTCAATGAAATCGTTCCAGTCCTTGAAGTTGCCCTTCTTGCGCTCGTCGAGGATGCGGGTCGAGATGGACGGACCGACACCCTTGACGCCGTCGAGGTCGGCCGCGGTGGCCTTGTTCACGTCGACCGCGGCAAAGGTGGCAGCCGCATACAGCATGGCCATGGCGGCGAGGATCTTCTTCAGCATGGGAACTCCTTGGAACGTTGAATCCAGCTTGGCAAGATGCGGCCGGTAGAACTTCAACGAGCCTTGCCATCGGCGGGTTGACCCCGGCTAGACTTCAACCCAATATTTACCTTCCAGACATGAGCGCTCCCTTCATCGACAACTACCGCTGGCTTGCGCGCTACAACGCGTGGTTTAACGCTCGCCTGTACGACGCCTGCGAACGCCTGGACGAACCTGCCCGCCGCCTCGACCGAGGCGCCTTCTTCGGGTCGGTGCACCGCACGCTGAACCACCTGGTGGTGGGCGACATGGTCTGGTTGCGCCGATTACGCCAGTGCGGTGTCGACCACGGTTGCCCGTTCGAGGCGTTGAGCGATGCCGTGCTCGACATGCCGGCGGGCACCACGCTGTCGACCGAGCTCTTTGCCGACTGGGCCGCGCTGCGCGCCCGGCGTGCCGCGCTGGATGCCGCCATCGAGTCGTGGCTGGCGCAGGCACCCGCCGACTTTCCCGAGTGGACCCTGCGCTACGCCAACACCGAGGGCGTGCAGCGCGCGCACCCTGCGTGGCAGGCGCTGACGCACTTCTTCAACCATCAGGCGCACCACCGCGGGCAGGTCACCACGTTGCTGATGCAGGCCGGCGTGGATGTGGGCGTGACCGACATGGTCGCCCTTCTTTGATCCACCTCGCCGCAGACTCGCCGCCGATGAATGCTCCCCGCCCATGAATGCCATCCTGATCGTCCAGATGACCCGTCCACCGGAGGCGGTGCAAGCCGTGTTCGGCGAGCAGCCGGACTGGTTCCGCGAAGTATTCCAGGCGCACGGCATTGCGACCCGCACCGTTTGCCCGTCGGACGGCGACTTGCTGCCCGAGCCGGATGCGGTGGCGGGCGCCATCATCACCGGCTCATGGGCCATGGTGACCGACCGTGCCGACTGGAGCGAACGCACCGCCGCCTGGGTGCGCGCCATGGTGGCGGCCGAGCGGCCGCTGCTGGGCGTCTGCTATGGGCACCAGCTGATGGCCCATGCGCTCGGCGGGCAGGTCGATTACCACCCCGCCGGCCCGGAGGTGGGCTGTCATGCCGTATCGATGAACGCGGCCGCGCAGGGCGATGCCTTCTTCGCGGCGCTGCCCCCGCAGTTCGATGCGTTTCTGACGCACGAGCAGAGCGTGCTGGTGCCGCCCGCTGGTGCCACGGTGCTCGGCCGGTCCGACCACGATCCACACCAGATCCTGCGCTACGGGCCACGGGCCGTATCGGTGCAGTTCCATCCCGAATTCACCCCGCGGCTGATGGGTGCGTGCATCGAGCGGCGCGCCGTGTGGCTGGGGGAGCAGGGGCGAGACATGGCGGCCATGCTCGCGGGGCTGGTGCCGACGCCGCATGCGCAGGGCCTCCTTCACGCGTTCGCCGTCTTGGCAGGTGTCGTGCCCGTGGCCGCCACGGCTTGAACGGCGTGACCGTTTGAACGGTGCGTGACTTTCGTCCTTGCAGGCCGAGTAGGTGACCGTCATGCCGACCCGGTTTCGCGCCGGTTGCCTTGACGTCGCCTGCAGTTTGCGGCATCATCACGGGCAGTTATCAGACAACTGATGACCGCTGCGGCCTGGAAAGACGGAGACACGGAATGACCGCCGGTCTTGCCCCGGCCGAGCTACATTCCCAGAACACATTCCCCGCCAGGTCGAAGGATCGCCCCCACATGTCCGCCCCCGCCGCCCAAGCTCCCCTCTACATCCGCATGCACGACGCGGACAACGTGGCCATCGTCGCCAACGACGGCGGTCTGCCGCCGGGCACCGTCTTTCCTTCGGGACTGACGCTGCGCGACCATGTGCCGCAAGGCCACAAGGTGGCCCTAGTCGACCTGCCCGCCGACAGTGTGGTGCGCCGCTACAACGTGCCGATCGGCTTTGCCATGAAGGACATTCCCGCCGGCAGCTGGGTGCATGAGCGGCTGCTCAAGATGCCCGCCGCCCGCGAGCTCACCAACCTGCCCATGGCCACCGTCAAGCCAGAGCCACAGCCGCCGCTCGAGGGTTACACCTTCGAAGGTTTCCGCAACCTCGATGGCTCGGTTGGCACGCGGAACATCCTGGCCATCACCCAGACGGTGCAGTGCGTGGCCGGCGTGACCGACTTCGCCGTGCAGCGGATCAAGGCCGAGCTGCTGCCGCGCTTTCCGAATGTGGACGACGTCGTGGCGCTCGAGCATTCTTACGGCTGCGGCGTGGCCATCGACGCGCCAGACGCCATCATCCCGATCCGCTCGCTGCGCAACATCAGCCTGAACCCCAATTTCGGTGGCGAGGTGATGGTGGTGAGCCTGGGCTGCGAGAAGCTGCAGCCCGAGCGGCTGCTGCCGCCCGGCTCGATTCCGCTGGTAGACGAGCGCAACGTGGCCGACATCGGCGAAAACGCGAACCCAAGGCTCGACGTGGTCTGCCTGCAGGACGACGCGCACGTCGGCTTCATGTCGATGATCGAATCCATCATGCGCCAGGCCGAGGAGCACCTTGAGCGCCTGAACGCACGCCGCCGCGAGACCGTGCCGGCCAGCGAGCTGGTGGTGGGCGTGCAATGCGGCGGCAGCGATGCGTTTTCGGGCGTGACCGCGAATCCGGCCGTCGGCTTCTGCACCGACCTGCTGGTGCGGGCCGGCGCGCGCGTGATGTTCTCGGGAGTGTCGGAGGTGCGCGACGGCAGCGACCAGCTCACCTCGCGCGCCACCTCGGCCGAGGTGGCGGCCTCGATGATCAAGGAGATGGCCTGGTACGACAACTACCTGCAGCGGGGCAGCGTAGACCGCAGCGCCAACACGACGCCGGGCAACAAGAAGGGCGGCCTGTCGAACATCGTCGAGAAAGCCATGGGTTCGATCGTCAAGTCGGGCTCGTCGCCGATCTCCGGCGTGTTGTCGCCGGGAGAAAAGCTGAAACAGCGTGGCCTGATCTATGCCGCCACGCCGGCCAGCGACTTCATCTGCGGCACGTTGCAACTCGCCGCCGGCATGAACCTGCATGTGTTCACCACCGGGCGCGGCACGCCCTACGGCCTGGCCCAGGTGCCGGTGATCAAGGTGGCCACGCGCAGCGACCTGGCACGCCGCTGGCACGACCTGATGGACGTGAACGCCGGCACCATCGCCACCGGCGAGAAAACGATCGCCGACGTGGGCTGGGAGATGTTCCAGCTGATGCTCGACGTGGCCAGCGGCCGCAAGAAGACCTGGGCCGAACACTGGAAACTGCACAACGCGCTGGTGCTGTTCAACCCGGCGCCAGTTACTTGAATTGGTACGCCCCAGGCTGCGTGCACTTCGTGTCGCTTCGCCAATCCCCTGCCGGGGGGCGAGTCGGCCGCTTCGGGCGGCCGGGCGCGGCGACCCCTGGAACGGTCGCGGCCGCGCTTGTCCGTGACGCAGCGGGGTGAGACGGTCCACGCCACAATCGCCGCATGATCCCTGTTGAT
>JAQGNA010000039.1 GCA_028292075.1 Rhodoferax sp.
AGGTGGTGTTTCGCGACAGGATGTCGACCTCGCCCGACTGCAGGGCGGCAAAGCGCTGCTGAGAGACCAGCGGCACGAACTTCACCTTGCTCCCATCACCCAGCACGCTGGCCGCGATGGCCCGGCAGATGTCGACGTCCAGGCCCGACCATTGGCCCCCGCTGTCGGCCTGGGAGAAGCCGGCGACGCCGCTGCTGACGCCACACACGAGCTGTCCGCGTTGCTTGATGCCATCGAGCGTCTTGCCGGCAAAGGCGCCGTGGGCGCCCAGCGTGCAGGCCAGGGCGGCCATCCATTTGCACCAGGTCGTTGTCGTCATGCGGGTCCTTTGAACAGCCGTCGAATTTAATCGCTTTGCGGGTCGCCCGCTTCACTCGCCGGCCACGGTGCCTTCGCGTCGCGGATCGGTTGCGCCGAGGATGCGTCCGTCGGGCGTGCGCCCCAGCACCTGCAGACCACTGGCGAGGGGGGTGGCGACGATTCGGTGACCCAGCGCGCGAACTGCGTCCAGCGTCGCGTCAGGCAGGCGGTCTGGCTCGACCAAGAGCGGTCCGTCGTCCGAAGGCGCGCCGAGGTTGGGAAGGTCGACGGCCGCCTGCAGGCCCAGGCCCCAGTGCCATGCGCCCCACAGCGTCTTGGCCATGTAGTGGATGATCATCGCGCCGCCCGGACTGCCGGCCACCAGCACCGGGCGGCCGCTGGTCTTGTCGAACACCAGCGTCGGTGCCATGGAGGATCGGGGCCGCTTGCCTGGTTGGACACGGTTGGCTACCGGGCGGCCCTGCGCATCGCGCGGAGCGAAGCTGAAGTCGGTCAGCTGGTTGTTCAGCAGGAAGCCGCCGGGCAGGCCCTTGCCCCGGTTGACCATCAGGTGCGACCCCCAGGCCGATTCGATGCTGGTGGTCATGGACAGGGCGTGGCCGCCAGCGTCGATGACGGAGATGTGCGAGGTGCCATCCTCCACCTGGTCGGGCATCGGTGCGTACGCGGCTTGCGCGCCTGCAGGACGGCCGGGCTGCACCGACGACAGCCGCGTCGGGCCGATGAGGCTCGCGCGACCGGCCAGGTACGTGGGGTCCAGCAGCGAGTTCCAGTCACCTGCAGGCGGCTGGACGAACGCAGGGTCGGCGACATACTGCGCACGGTCGGCAAACGCCAGCCGCGTGGATTCGGCATACAGGTGCAGCCAGCCCGGAGAGGGAGTGCCGTCGAATCGTTCGCGATCGGCGCGGGCCGCCTGTAGCATGCGCAGCATCTGGCCGATTGCGAGTTGCCCGGAACTGGGCGGCGGCATGCCGCAGACGCGAAACGCGAGGTGGTCGAAGCATAAGGGTTGCCGCTCGACCACTTTGTACGCGGCGAGGTCGTCGCGCGCCAGGCGTCCCGGGTTGGTGGTGTGTCCTTGCACGGCGCGCACGATGGCGTCCGCCACCTCGCCGTTGGTGAGCACGCTCGCCCCTTGCTCTGCAACGGCTCGCAAGACCGCGGCGAGTTCTGGGTTGCGCAGCAGGTGGCCGACGGGCCAGGGCTGCCCCGTCGCATCGAGGAAGTAGCGCGCTGCCGTCGGGTCACCGGCCAGGTCGCGATCAGCGCCGAGCAGCGCGTGCATCCTGGGACTGACCTCGAAGCCTTGCTCGGCCAGCCGGATGGCGGGCTGGAACAGCGTGTCCCACGGCAACCGACCATGGCGCCGGTGCACGGCTTCCAGCATGGCGACGGCGCCCGGCACGCCGACGGAGCGCCCACCCACGATGGCCTGGCGTCGCGCCATGGGCTTGCCGTCGGACCGCAGGAACAGGTCTTCGGACGCGGCCGCCGGCGCCGTCTCGCGGCCGTCGAAAGCTTCCGTCACGCGCCCGTCGTGGTAGAGCAGGAAGGCGCCTCCGCCGATGCCGCTGGACTGCGGTTCGACCAATGCCAGCGCCATCTGCACGGCAACGGCCGCGTCGATGGCCGACCCGCCGGCGCGCAGCATCTGCACACCCGCATCGGTGGCCAGTGGGTTGGCCGCCGCGACGGCGAACCGGGAACCGGTCCACGTCGACTTGGGAGTCCATCCGCTGCCGGCCTCCGGCTGCTCGACGGGAGCCGTTGGCGGCGCAGCGCAAGCTGCGAGGACGATCGCCAGAAGCGCCCCGCACCAGCGCGCAGCGATGGCACGGGTTCGCAGACGCACTGGGCGCGTCAGCGGGGGGCGAGCCGGATGGCCCCGTCGAGGCGGATGACCTCGCCGTTGAGCATGTCGTTCTCGAAGATGTGCTTGGCCAGGCGCGCGTAGTCCTGCGGGGTGCCGAGCCGGGACGGGAAGGGCACGCTGGCGGCCAGTGAGTCCTGCACTTCCTTGGGCATGCCGAACAGCATGGGCGTGCCGAAGATGCCCGGCGCGATCGTCATGTTGCGGATGCCATTGCGCGCCAGGTCGCGCGCGATCGGCAGCGTCATGCCGACGACGCCGCCCTTGGACGCGCTGTAAGCCGCCTGGCCGATCTGTCCATCGTAGGCAGCCACGGACGCGGTGGAGATGAGGCAGCCACGCTCGCCAGTCGACTCAGGGTCGTTCTTGCTCATGGCGTCCGATGCCAGGCGGATCATGTTGAAGCTGCCGACCAGGTTGACCATCACGGTCTTGGT
>JAQGNA010000062.1 GCA_028292075.1 Rhodoferax sp.
AAGCGCGGCCGGTTCGCCACTGGTGCGAAGCTGTAACCGGCCCGGCACGCCGCCACCAGCCAACGCATCCGCGGCCTGCAACACCTGCCGCGTGCGGCGCGCCACCGGCTCGCCAGTGGACAGGATGCGCACCTCAGGGCCCGCCAGCCGGGCCAGATGCGCCTCTGCGAACACATAGTGCGTGCAACCCAGCACCAGCGTGTCGATCTGCCCGGGCGCACTGCCGAACCCCCCCAATCCCTCTGTGGCATTCATTGCGGCCAGGTGGCTGGCGCAGAGCGCAATCACGGGCGCTTCGTCGTTGGCGTCGATGCTGTGCTGGACAGCGTCGGCCAATCCGTCGCAAGCCTGCACGACGAACTCCACCTGGTCCGCGAGGCTGCGGCGCAGTGCCGCGAATCTGGGACTCTCGACCGTGCCACGTGTGGCCATGACGCCGACCCGGCGCGTGCGGCTCCACGCCGCGGCCGGCTTCAATGCGGGCTCCACGCCGATGATGGGCAGGTTCGGGTGCAAGGCCCTGAGCCCGCCCACGGCCGCCATGGTGGCCGTGTTGCAGGCGATCACCAGGGCCTTGATGCCGTCGCGTGCACAAAGCTGTTGGGTGATGTGCTCGGCACGGGCGATCACATGGGCGTCGCCGCGCTCGCCATAGGGCGCATGCAGGCTGTCGTCGAGGTAGATGAAGTCTTCCTGCGGCAACTCGGCCCGGAGCGCCCGCAGCACGCTCAGGCCGCCAATGCCACTGTCGAACACGCCGATGGGCCCTGCCGGAACATGCGGCCTACCTGGCAGAGAGCTCAAGCGGCAGCGACTTCGATGCCTTTGAACTCGCCGGTGGCGATCTTCTTCTGCCATTCCGCCGGGCCGGTGATGTGGGCGCTGGTGCCGCCCGAATCCACCGCCACCGTCACAGGCATGTCGACCACATCGAACTCGTAGATGGCTTCCATGCCGAGATCGGCGAAGCCCACCACCTTGGCCGTCTTGATGGCCTTGCTGACCAGATAAGCCGCGCCGCCGACGGCCATGAGGTAGGCGCTCTGGTGCTTTTTGATGGCTTCGATGGCGACCGGGCCGCGTTCAGACTTGCCGATCATCGAGATCAGGCCGGTCTCGGCCAGCATCATCTCGGTGAAGCCGTCCATGCGGGTGGCGGTGGTCGGGCCGGCCGGTCCCACGGCTTCGTCGCGCACCGGGTCGACCGGGCCGACGTAGTAGATGACGCGGTTGGTGAAGTCGACCGGCAGCTTCTCGCCCTTGGCCAGCATGTCCTTGATGCGCTTGTGTGCGGCGTCGCGGCCGGTCAGCATCTTGCCGTTCAGCAGCAGCGTGTCGCCTGGCTTCCAGCTTGCGACTTCGGCCTTGGTCAGGGTGTTCAGGTCGACCTTGCGGCTCTTGTTGTAGTCGGGCGTCCAGTTGACGTTGGGCCAGAGGTCGAGGCTCGGCGCTTCCAGGTAGACCGGGCCGCTGCCGTCCATCACGAAGTGCGCATGGCGGGTGGCCGCGCAGTTCGGAATCATGGCCACCGGCTTGCTGGCCGCATGGGTGGGGTACATCTTGATCTTCACGTCGAGCACGGTGGTCAGGCCGCCCAGGCCCTGCGCGCCGATGCCCAGGGCGTTGACCTTCTCGTACAGCTCGAGGCGCATTTCCTCCACGCGGTCGAGCTTGTCTCCACGTGATGACTTGGCCTGCAGCTCGTACATGTCGAGGGAGTCCATCAGGCTTTCCTTGGCCAGCAGCACGGCCTTTTCGGCGGTGCCGCCGATGCCGATGCCCAGCATGCCGGGCGGACACCAGCCGGCACCCATGGTCGGCACGGTCTTTAGCACCCAGTCGACCACGTTGTCGCCGGGATTCAGCATGACCAGCTTGCTCTTGTTCTCGCTGCCGCCACCCTTGGCCGCCACGGTGATGTCGAGTTTGTCGCCCGGCACGATCTGCGTGAAGATGACCGCCGGCGTGTTGTCCTTGGTGTTCTTGCGATCGAACTGCGGGTCGGCCACGACCGAGGCGCGCAGGGTGTTGTCGGGGTGGTTGTAGCCGCGCCGCACGCCTTCGTTGATGGCGTCTTCGAGGCCGCCGGTGAAGTTGTCGAAACGCACGTCCATGCCGACCTTCAGGAACACGTTGACGATGCCGGTGTCCTGGCAGATGGGACGCTGGCCGGTCGCGCTCATCTTGCTGTTGGTCAGGATCTGGGCGATGGCGTCCTTGGCCGCCGGGCTCTGCTCCCGTGCATAGGCGCGGGCGAGGTGGGTGATGTAGTCGGCCGGGTGGTAGTAGCTGATGTACTGCAAGGCGGCGGCGACGGATTCGATCAGGTCTTCCTGCTGGATGTGCGTGGTCATGGTTTCACTGTGGAGATGGATTTTTCGAGCCCGGCGATTATCGCCGGTGGCGATTTGCAACAGCGAGGCCACGAACGACTAAAAGTGTGTGCAATCGAGCATACGAGGTCGCATAATACGGCCTGACGCAATTTGTAACACCTAAGGGAGACGGGTCAGAATGTCTTTTGCAAACTTGAAGGTGAGCACGCGACTGAGCGCGGGCTTCGGTGTCCTTTTCGTGCTGATCGCGCTGCTGATTGCCATGACGCTGTCGCGTCTTGCGACGCTGGACGACGCACAGCGGCAAATCTTGCAGGACCGCTGGGTTCGCGCCGACGCTGCGAGCACGGTGGCCAACGCTGCGCAGAGCCTGGCCGCGCAGGCGCTGGGCAGCCTGGCCAGCGCCGAGACGGAGGCGCCTGCCGGCATGCCGGCCGCGCGCAAGGCGGCTGACGAAGCACTGGCGCTGCTGGAGCGCGCCGATCTCGGTGCGTCCGAGAAGGCGTTGGCGGGCCAGCTTCGCCAGGCCCATGCCGCGTTCGATGCGTCGCTGGGCAAGGTGCTGCAGGCATTGCCGCAGGCCGACGCCCGCGAAGCCAATGCGAAGAGCCTGCGCGCCGAGACCCTGCCGGCGCTTGCCACGCTGCAGGGCCACGCCGCTGCCATGGCCGGGCTGGAGCGGCGCCTGGCCCAGGACCGCATGGCCGAAGAAGAGGTGCGCATTGCCAACCTGCGGCTCACCATGCTGGGATTGGGCGCAGTCGCCCTGCTGGCCTGCATCGGGTTTGTCTATGGCCTGGTGCGCAGCATCGTGCGCCCGCTCGACGAAGCCATCTACATCGCCGAAACCGTGGCCGCGGGCGACCTGAGCCAGGACTTCGCGACCGAACGCGGCGGCGAGTTTGGCCGGCTGCTGGCCGCGCTCGGCACGATGGAGGACACGCTCACCGACGTGGTCGGCCGCATCAAGACATCGACCGACACCATCACCGTGGCGTCGAAGGACATCGCTGCGGGCAATTCCAACCTTTCGCAGCGCACCGAGGAACAGGCTCATTCGCTGGAACAGACGGCGTCGAGCATGGAGCAACTCACCGCCACGGTGAAGCAGACGGCCGACCGGGCCCGTTCCGCCAGCGGCCTGGCGGTGAACGCGTCCGGCGTGGCGGAACGCGGCGGCGTGGTGGTCGGCGAAGTGGTGGCCACCATGACGGCCATCAGCGCCAGTTCGCGGCGCATCGTCGACATCATCGAAGTCATTGAGGGCATCGCCTTCCAGACCAACATCCTGGCGCTGAACGCGGCGGTGGAAGCGGCCCGGGCCGGCGAGCAGGGCCGCGGCTTCGCGGTGGTCGCCTCCGAGGTGCGCAGCCTGGCGCAGCGCAGCGCCGACGCGGCCAAGGAGATCAAGAGCCTGATCGGCGATTCGGTGCAGCAGGTGGAGAACGGCTCGGCGCTGGTGGGCCAGGCCGGCCGCACCATGCAGGAAATCGTGCAGTCGGTCCAGAGCGTCACCGCGATGCTGGGCGAGATTTCCGACGCGACGGCGCAGCAGAGCCAGGGCATCGAGCACGTCAACCAGGCCGTGGTGCAGATGGAGTCGGCCACCCAGCAGAACGCGGCGCTGGTGGAGCAGGCGGCCTCCGCGGCCACGGCCCTGTCGTTGCAGACCCACGAACTGCAAACCGTGGTGGACGAGTTCAAGCTCGACTAGGTTGTTGCAACGCGTGCACTGCTCGCATGGTGGGCAGGGCGCGCAGGAGTGCCGCCCGCGCTCAGAGCACCTTGCTCAGAAAGCGACGCGTGCGCTCCTCCTGCGGCCGGTCGAACAACTCGGCCGGCGTGCCTTGCTCCACCACCAGACCTTCGTCGAGGAACAGCACGCGGTCGGCCACCTGTCGGGCGAAACCCATCTCGTGGGTGACCACCACCATGGTCATGCCTTCTTCGGCCAGCGCCTGCATCACCGCCAGAACCTCGCCGACCATTTCCGGATCGAGCGCCGAAGTCGGCTCGTCGAACAGCATGATGCGCGGTTGCATCGCCAGCGCGCGCGCAATGGCCACGCGCTGCTGCTGACCACCGGAGAGCTGGTTCGGGTAGGCGTCGATCTTGTCGATCAGGCCCACCTTGCGCAGCAGTTCGGCGGCCCGTGCGCGTGCCTCGGCCTCGGGCAACTTGCGCACCTTGCTCGGCGCGAGCGTGATGTTCTCCAGCACGGTCTTGTGCGGGAACAGGTTGAAGCGCTGGAACACCATGCCGATCTCGGCGCGCAGGGCGTCGATGTCGGTCTTGGGGTCATGCACCGAGACGCCGTTCACCAGTACCGTGCCGCCCGACGCGTCTTCCAGTGCGTTCAGACAGCGCAGAAAAGTGCTCTTGCCTGAACCTGAAGGTCCGATCACGCACACCACCTCGGACGCGTGGATGGCGCAGTCGATGCCGCGCAACACACGCGCGGCGCCAAACTGCTTGGTCAGTTGGTCAACGCGAATCACCACGTCCATAGCGAGCCTCCAGTTTCTTGATGCCGTAGGCAAGGCCCAGCGTCAGCACCCAGTACATCAGGGAGATGGTGAGGTACGGCTCCCAATAGCGCGAATAGGCGCCGGCCACGGTGCGTGCGGCATACGCCATTTCGGCCAGGCCGATGGCCGAAATGAGCGACGAATCCTTCAGCAGCGAGATCGCGTTGTTGCCCAGAGGGGGCAGCATGCGCCTGAACGCCTGCGGCAGCACGACGTGGAACATGGTGCGCCCGAACGGCATGCCGAGCGAACGCGAAGCCTCCACCTGGCCCTTGTCGATCGACTGGATGCCGGCGCGGAAAATCTCCGAAATGTAGGCGCCCGCATTCAGCGTGAGGGCGACGATGCCGGAGACAAAGGCGCCGTAGTTCTGCTTGATGTTGCGGGCCGCATCGCCCGAGATCAGCAGCCCGTCCGCGGGGTTGATGAACAGTGGCAACACCGCGAAGTGGATCAGCAGGATCTGCACGAACAGCGGTGTGCCGCGGAAGAAGCTGACATACACGGTGGCCGGCCAGCGCAGCAGGTACTTGCAAAGCTGGCGCGCCGGCGCATGCCGCGCTTCGGCCACCCTCGCCATGCCGATCGCCAGGCCCAGGCAGGTGCCCTGGACGATGCAGATCAGCGTGACGGTGATGGTCATCTGCAGGCCGCGCCAGAACAGCTCGGCGTATTCCGCAATGATGTCGGCCCGGAACCAGCCGAACCAGAGAATCGGTTCCATGGACTTGAATCAACGCAGCAGTGGCGAAGTCAACGAACGCCGACTCATTGCGCGGGCAGGGTGGGCGCGTCGCCCTGGAACCACTTCTTGTAGATCGTGGCATAGCTGCCGTCGGCCTTGATGCCGGCGAGGCCCGCGTTGAGCTTGTCTAGCAGTGCCTTGTTGCCCTGCTTCACCACGATGCCGAAGTATTCCTTGGGGAAGGCCGGGTCGTTCACCGTCTTCAGCTGCTTGTGCTCCTGCACGCGGAAGGCGATCACGCCGTTGTCGCCAATGGCGGCGTCCAGGCCGCTGTTGGCGAGTTCGGCGATGACGACGGGCGTGCTCTCGAAGCGGCGGATGTCGGGGTTGGTCTTGCCGAATTCGCGCGAGGCCGTGTCGTCGCCGCTGCTGCCGGTGACGACGCCGATCTTCTTGCCGGCCAGGTCCTTCAGCGACTTGGCGGTGCTGGTCTGCGGCACGGCGATCAGCTGGCGCGCCTCGAAGTAGGGCATGGTGAAGTCGTAGGACTGCTTGCGCTTGTCGTTGATGGTGACGCCGGAGATCACCAGGTCGACGTCGCCGTTGTTGAGCGCGGCGAAGATGCCGGTGAACGGGGTGTTGACGATCTTGAGCTGCAGGCCGGCCTTCTGCGCCACCGCCTTGATGATGTCGACGTCGTAGCCGACGATTTCCTTGGTCGGGCTTTCATAGGCAAAAGGCCGGTAGGTGGCGCTGGAGCCCACGACGAGCTCCTTGTTCTGGGCCTGCGCGCTGGTCGCCGCGGTGAGGGCGGTCAAGGACGTCAGCGAAAGGGCAACGAAGCCGACGGAAGCGGCGAGCCGGTGGATGATTTGCATGGGTTGAGGTCTCGGGTTCGGTGACAGGGTCGCGTGCGGGCCTGGGGCCGGCGCATGCAGGCGGACCGCTATTGTCGTGCCACCCGGCGCCCGATCGCCACGTTCCCGGACGGGACGCCTTGTCCACCTGCGCGCGACACAGGCTTTCCGCCGCGACGCCGCGCTGCCGTTGCGAATTGCTATTATTTGCAGCTTACTTTTGAGCAGGTAGCTTCCATGACCACACGCACCGAACGCGACACCTTTGGCCCTATCGACGTGCCGGCCGCGCAACTGTGGGGGGCGCAGACGCAGCGCTCGCTGCAGAACTTCGACATCTCCGGCGAGCAGCAGCCGCGCGAGATCATCAAGGCGCTTGCCCAGGTGAAGCGGGCTTCGGCCGTGGTCAATCAGGCGCTGGGTCTGCAGGACGCAAAGAAAACCCAGGCCATTGCCGATGCGGCCGATGAGGTCATCGCCGGAAGACACCCGACCGAATTTCCACTGGTGGTGTGGCAGACCGGTTCGGGCACGCAGACCAACATGAACGTGAACGAAGTGCTGGCCAACCGCGCAAGCGAACTGCTCGGCGGCGAACGCGGCGAAGGCCGCCTGGTGCACCCCAACGACGACGTGAACCGCAGCCAATCGTCGAACGACGTGTTTCCAACGGCGATGCACGTCGCGGCCGTCGAGGCGCTGACGCACAAGCTGCTGCCGGCCATCGCCAAGCTGCGCGGCACGCTGGCGCAAAAGGCCAGGGACTTCGACGGCATCGTGAAGATCGGCCGCACCCACCTGCAGGATGCGACGCCGCTCACGCTAGGACAGGAGTTCTCGGGCTACGTGGCCCAACTCGATCACGGCGAAAAACACGTGCGCGCGGCCTTGCCGCACCTGTGCGAACTGGCGCTCGGCGGCACGGCGGTGGGCACCGGTCTGAACGCGCCCAAGGGCTATGCCGAGCAAGCTGCGGCCGAGTTGGCGCGGCTGACCGGCCTGCCGTTCATCACCGCCCCGAACAAGTTCGAGGCGCTGGCATCGGTCGATGCGCTGGTGCATGCGCATGGCGCGCTCAAGACACTGGCGGCCAGCATGATGAAGATCGCCAACGACGTGCGCTGGCTGGCGAGCGGTCCGCGCAGCGGCATCGGCGAACTCAGCATTCCCGAGAACGAGCCCGGCTCGTCGATCATGCCCGGCAAGGTCAACCCGACCCAGAGCGAGGCCGTCACCATGCTGGCGGCGCAGGTGTTCGGCAACGACGTGGCGATCAACTTCGGCGGCGCCTCGGGCAACTTCGAGCTGAACGTGTTCCGCCCGATGGTGGCGCACAACTTCCTGCAGAGCGTTCGCCTGCTGGCCGACGGCATGGTCAGCTTCAACGATCACTGCGCGGTGGGCATCGAGCCCAACCGTGACCGCATTGCCGAACTGGTGGACCGCTCGCTGATGCTGGTCACCGCGCTCAATACCCACATCGGCTACGACAAGGCCGCCTTCATCGCGAAGAAGGCGCACAAGGAGGGCAGCAGCCTGCGCGAAGCGGCCGTGGCGTCCGGGCATGTCACGGGCGAGCAGTTCGACGAGTGGGTCGTGCCGGGCAACATGGTCGGACGCTGAGGCGACCCGCTGCGGCCTCTTCGCATCACCTGGTGACTTTGCGCGTCCGGCGATCGCCTGGCACTCGCATCAACTCATCCGTAGGCTTACAATTTGTCGAACGGGTAAGCAGCTCGTTACGCCGTGTCATACAGGGCATCGCCAATCCATCGGGAGATGGAGCCGATTCCATGATCGCCGCGACGGGGTGTCCTACTCTTCATTCCCAAAAGTACAGCCATGGTTTCTCAGATCCTGTCGATTCTGCGCGGCGCCCCGCCCGCCAGTAGACCTGCACGCCCGGACCGCGCGCTGGCCTTGCTCCTGAAGGCCGCTTGCGTGCTGCTTCCCCTTTGCGGAGCGTCCGCGCAGGCTCAAACGGCCTGCGGGGCCTTCGATCCCGTCCGCAACGGTGCGTTCATTTTTCCCCTGGTCGATTGGACGAACGCGACATGGGTCAGCTCGGGCGCACCTACGGGAGGCGTCCAATACCTCAATGACACCAATCCGGGCTCGCTTACGCAGACCATCTACGGTGTGTCTCCCGGGAGCCAGATCATGATGAACATGCGCTGGGGCAATGGCCAAATCTCCGTCTTCGACGGCAACCAGGTCAAGCTGGAGGTTCTGTACAACAACGTGGTTTATGCGACCTTCCTGACCTCCCCGTTCACCAATACCACGGTCAGTGGCGGCGTCGGGCCTGCGACCGGCGCCGGCTATTCCACCCAGAATGGCGCAACGATATCGCCCCCATTTGGCGTTACGAACTGGGGCACACCGATCAATCAGGCGACCTACACGATTACCTTGCCCAGTACGATTCCGCTGAGTGGTGTCCTTTTGATCCGGGCGGCCAGGACAGAATCTGCCAGTTCGGCAACCGATGACATCTACCTCAGATCCGTTGCCGTGGACACTGCCACGGTCTGCCTGCGCAAAGTCAGCCAGGGGGGCATCGGTTCGTTCAACTTCACCAGCACCGGGCTGGACACCGACCTGATCACCGCCGGTGTCCAGTCGCCGGCGACCATCGCCACTGCCACCGTCAATGCGCCGGTGGCCTACGACGCGGCCAACAGCCTCTACTCCGGCGTGCAGCCCATGGTGCGCACGACCACCGGTGGGTTCACCATCACTGAAAGCAGCATGCCGGCGGGATACCTTTTGTCGAGCATTGCCTGCGATGCGGGAACCGTCTCTCGCACCGGCGACACGGCCACGGTCAGCGGCCTGGCAGCCCTGGAGGACGTCACCTGCACCTTCACCAACGCGGTCCAGCCCCAGCTGCGCCTGCAGAAGCAGCTGCCTGACGGGCGCGTGGCACAGACCGACCAGTTCACGCTGACGATTGCCGGCACCGGCGGCCCCGCCGTCGCCACCACCACCGGCACCGCCAGCACCGCGACCGGCGTTGCCACGTTGAACCCGGCGACCATCGGCAGCAGCTACACCCTGTCGGAAGCGTTGGTGACTGGCGGTGGCTCGGTGCTGGCCGACTACACCAGCACCTATGCCTGCACCAATACGCTGGCCGGCGGCCAGGCGCCCGGCAGCAGCGGCAGCAGCATCACGCTGACCCCCGTGGCGGGCGACGACCTCACCTGCACCATTTCGAATGCCGCTGTTGCACGCTCGGACCTGGCCATCGTGAAGACTTCCAGCGCGCCGACCCTGCAGTCCGGTGCCGTGGTCACCTACACGATCTCGGCCACGAACAACGGGCCGAGCGCCGCCAACGGCGCCGTGGTCCGCGACACCCCGGGTGCCGGACTCGACTGCACGACCCCCAGCCCGACGGCGACCTGCACCGCCACCGGCGGGGCCTTGTGCCCGTCGGCCACGGTGCCGGTGGCCAGCCTGCTCGGTCCGGGTGGCGTCACCATCGCGACCATGCCTTCCGGCGGCAACATCAGCATGGCGCTGCAGTGCGTGGTCACGGCCACGGGAACGCCGTAACGGCAGCTTTGCCGCGATCCGCCTTGGGGGGCGCCGATTCGTGGCGGCCCCGGTCGGGGCCTGCTGCGCGCATCACTCGCGCCGACAGCGCCGTGGCGCCAGTCAGTCTTTGATGGAAGCACTCCAGCGCTGGCCCCATGGGTCGCCCGCGTTGTCCAGATCGCGCCGCTGCCGCTTGGTGGGGCGGCCGTGGTCGATGCTGAGTGCCGGCTCGGGGGCCAGGCGGCGTTGCTCGGCGGCCTTCTGGCGGGTGGCGAGGCTCTCGGCCGTCTCCGCATAGAGGGCCTGCGCCACGGGGGCCGGGCCCCGGGTGCCGCTGATGCCGCGCACTTCGACGGTGCGCACCATCGGGCCCTGGCGCAGCGTGACCATTTCGCCAACATGCACTTCGCGCGCGGGCTTCACGTCGTGCCCGCCCACCTGTACGCGGCCCTTGCCGATCTCATCTGTGGCAAGCGTGCGGGTCTTGTAAAACCGGGCCGCCCACAACCACTTGTCGATTCTGATTTTTTCCATCAGGGTCCATTCTGACCCATTGCCGCCGCCGGCAGCAGCACGACGGCGTCCAGGCCCGCGACGTGGCCATGGTCTTCCCGGTTGTCGAGCGCGATGGTGCCCCCGAGCGCCTGCACGATTTCGAAGCAGATGGCCAGGCCTAGGCCGGAGCCGCTGCGCACGTCGCCCGCCGAAAACGGCTGGTACAGCCGCTGCGCCAGCTCGGGACCGATGCCCGGGCCGCTGTCGGCCACGCGCAGTGCGGCCTGCCCGGCGTCGACGCCGACCCGCACGGCCAGGGTCGCGCCCTGCGGCGTGTGCTTGATCGCGTTGTGCAGCAGGTTGCGCGCCAGTTCCCGCAGCATCCAGTCATGGGCCTGTACAGGTGCCGGGCGGGTGGCGATCTCGAAGTCGATGTCCTTGTCGGCCAGCAGGGGCGAGAGGTCGATCGCCACGGCGCGAACCACGGCCGACCAGTCGATCACCGGCGCGTCGGCCTCCAGGCGGAGCTGCTCCACCTTGGCCAGGTTCAGCATCTGGTTGGCCAGGGCGGTGGCGCGGTCCACGGTGCCGTTGATCTCCTGCAGGGCCTGGCGCGGTGGCACGTCGTCGCGCAGGGCCGACTGCACCTGCGTCTTCAGCACCGCGAGCGGCGTGCGCAGCTGGTGGGCGGCGTCGCGCACGAAGCGCTTCTGGTGGTCGAGCAGGCGCTGCAGGCGCAGCATCACGTCGTTGGTTGCGTCGACCAGGGGCCGCAGTTCCCTTGGCGCGTCGACAGCGGTGATGCGGGTCAGGTCGCCTTCGGCCCGGCCCTGCAGTTCGGCGCTGAGCCTTCGCACCGGCCGCGTCGCCTGCTGGACCACCACCACCACGACCAGGGCGATCAGCAGCACCAGCGCGGCCTGCCGCCAAAGGGTGTCGACCAGGATCTGCCGCGCCAGCGCCCGCCGCAGCGACAGGGTCTCGGCCACCTGCACCACGGCCATGCCACGGCCATTGGCGCTGGCGACCGGCTGCAGCAGCACCGCGATCCGTACCGGTTCGTCGCGGAATTCGCCGTCGTAGAAGTCAACGAGTGCGGAATAGGCCGGCTGCTGTGGAATCCGCCCGTGCCAGAACGGCAGCTCGGCAAAGCCCGAGACAAGTTCTCCGTCCAGGCTCGATACCCGGTAGTAGATGCGGCTCTGGTTGTCTGCCTCGAAAGCCTCCAGCGCGGCATACGGCACGGTGGCGCGCAGCTGGGATTGCTGGTCGTAGCCGCTCACGTCGAGCTGCTCGCCGATCGACTTGGCCGAGGCCAGCAGAGTGCGGTCATAGGCGACGTTCACCGCGCGCTGGGCCTGCGCATACACGCTGAAGGCGTTCACGCCGACGAACAGGATCACCGGCACCAGGATGCCCAGCAGCAGGTAGCGGCGCAGCGAAAGCGGCTGGTAGGTCGTGTTGGCGCGGGGCTGGCGGGCGCGACCTCGCCTCATTCATGCGCCTTCAACAGGTAGCCCAGACCGCGCAGCGTCATCAGCGTGACGCCCGTATGCGCCAGCTTCTTGCGCAGCCGGTAGACCACGACCTCGATGGCCTCGTACTGCACGTCCTGTTCGCCGGGGAACACCAGTTCGAACAGCCGTTCCTTGGCCACCGCATGGCCGGGCTTGGCCATGAGGGTCTGCAGCAGCGCCAGTTCCCGCGGGGTCAGCTCCAGCACCTGGTCGCGGAAGTAGACGGCGCCGCTGTCCTTCTCGCAGCGCAGTTCGCCGACCATCAGCGAGCTGGGCGCGGCGGCCTCGGCGTCCAGGGCCAGGCTGGTGCTGCGCCGCACCAGGGCGCGCAGCCGGGCTTCGAGCTCTTCGAGGTCGAAGGGCTTGGGCAGGTAGTCGTCGGCGCCGGCGTTGAGCCCGAGGATGCGGTCGCCGACGGTGCCGCGCGCGGTGAGGATCAGCACCGGCGTGCGCAGGCCCTGGCGGCGGGCGGCGGCCAGCACCTGCAGGCCGTCCATGCCCGGCAACGACAGGTCGAGCATGACCACGTCGGGCGGTGCTTCGACCCATTGCTGCAGCGCCAGGCGGCCGTCGCCACAGGCCTGCACGGCCATGCCGCGCCGGCTCAGGGCGCGCTGCAGCGTGGTTTGCATGGCGGGATCGTCTTCGACAAGCAGCAATTTCATGGGGGTTTCCTCGACCGTCACATTAGCATTTCCCCTAATGCTTTCCGACAGCCGTTTGACAGCCGCAAGGGGCATCATCGACAGGTTGTTCGTCTATACAGGAGACCTAGATGCGTCGCGATACCTTTCTGAAATCCCTGGCCGCGCTGGCCGCCGCCGGCACGCTGCCCATGACAGCCCGCGCCGGTGCGAATGTCAAGATGATGATCCCGGCAAATCCCGGCGGTGGCTGGGACACCACGGGCCGCGCCCTGGGCAAGGCCATGTCCGATTCCAAGGTGGCCGACACGGTGACCTACGACAACAAGGGCGGCGCGGCCGGCGCGCTGGGCCTGGCCCAGTTCGTCAACGGCTCCAAGGGCGACCCGAACGCGCTGATGGTCATGGGCGCGGTCATGCTGGGCGGCATCATCACCGGCAAGCCGCCGGTCAACCTGTCGCAGGCCACACCCATTGCCCGCATCACCAGCGAATACAACGTGTTCGTGCTGCCCTCCAATTCGCCGTTCAAGACCATGGCCGACGTGGTCGCCCAGCTCAAGAAAGACCCGGGCAGCGTGAAGTGGGGCGGCGGTTCGCGCGGCTCCACCGAGCATGTGGCCGCGGCCATGATCGCGCAGAAGGTCGGGGCCGATCCGTCCAAGATCAACTACGTCGCCTTCCGTGGCGGCGGTGAGGCCACCGCGGCCATCCTGGGCGGCAACGTCACCATCGGCGGCAGCGGCTACAGCGAGTTCGCCGAATACATCGCGGCCGGCAAGATGAAGGCCATCGCCGTCACCTCCGAGCAGCGCCTGCCGGGCATCAACGTGCCCACGCTGAAGGAGCAGGGCATCGACGTGGTGATCGGCAACTGGCGCGGCGTGTACGGCGCGCCCGGCATCAACGAGGCGCAGAAGAAGGCCCTCACCGACATGCTGATGACCGCACTGAAGTCGCCGGCCTGGGCCGAAGCGGTGAAGAAGAACGACTGGACCCCGGCCGTGCTGACCGGCGACGCCTTCGCCAAGTTCGTCGACGACGACTTCGCGAGCCTGCGCGCCATCATGGTGAAGTCCGGAATGATCTAAAGACTTCGGGCCGGTCGCTCGACCGGCCCTGAAGCCGCGCGCAGTCCTCACCTGAAGACCGCGTGCCGTTCCCACCCAGCCCGGTTCCGGGAGAGAAAAAAATCATGACCACCACCACCTCGCCCCAAGCCGCCAGCTGGCCACAGACCTTGGTCGGCATCGGCGTGCTGCTGACCGGGCTCGCGCTCGGCTTCGGCGCCATCAGCATTTCGTCCGAGGCCGGCTACGGCGGCGTCGGGCCCAACTTCCTGCCGTGGCTCGTGTCCATCGTGCTGACCATCTGCGGCGCCTGGATCATCTGGGAGGCGCGCACCGGCGGCTTCCGCGAACTCGACGAGCCTTCGGGCGCCGCCAACGGCTACTGGCCGGCGTTCGTGTGGGTGTCGGCCGGGCTGCTGCTCAACGCCGTGCTCATCACCACCATCGGCTTCATCCTCAGCTGCACCATGTGCTACGTGCTCGCGGTGCAGGGCCTGCGGCGCGCCAGCGGCCAGCCATCGGGCGCACCGCGCATCTGGGTCATCGACACCATCACCGGCTTCCTCATCGCGGCGCCGGTTTTCTGGATGTTCACGCAATTTTTGGCCATCAATCTGCCTGGCCTGACTTCGACCGGATGGCTCTGATGATGTACCCCCACGCGCATTACTTCGTATATTCGCTGCCCCCCGAGGGGGCGCAAGCCTCCCTAGGGGCGGCCCGTCGGAAGGCTTGAACATGTACCCCCACGCGCATTACTTCGTATATTCGCTGCCCCCCGAGGGGGCGCAAGCCTCCCTAGGGGCGGCCCGTCGGAAGGCTTGACATGGAAATCTTCAACGCATTGATGACCGGCTTCGGCGCCGCCATCACCCCTGTCAATCTGCTCTGGTGCCTGGTCGGCTGCGCGCTCGGCACGGCTGTCGGCGTGCTGCCCGGCATCGGCCCGGCGACCGCGGTGGCGATGCTGCTGCCGATCACCGCCAAGGTCGACGTGACCGCCTCGATGATCTTCTTCTCGGGCATCTACTACGGCGCGATGTATGGCGGCTCGACCACCTCCATCCTGCTCAACACGCCGGGGGAAACGGCCAGCATGGTCACGGCGATGGAGGGTAACAAGATGGCGAAGAACGGGCGCGCCGGCGCTGCGCTGGCCACCGCGGCCATCGGCTCCTTCGTGGCCGGCACCATCGCCACCGTCATCGTCACGCTGTTCGCCCCCTTCGTGGCCGAGTTCGCGGTGAAGCTCGGCCCGCCCGAGTACTTTCTGCTGATGCTGCTGGCCTTCACCACGGTGAGCGCGGTGCTCGGCAAGAGCACGTTGCGCGGCATGACGGCGTTGTTCATCGGCCTGGCCGCGGGCTGTGTCGGCCTCGACCAGATCTCTGGCCAGGGCCGCTACACCGGCGGCGTGCCGGAGCTGCTGGACGGCATCGAGATCGTGCTGGTCGCGGTGGGCCTGTTCGCGGTGGCCGAGGTGCTGTACGCGGCGCTGTACGAAGGCAAGGTGGTCGAAGGCCAGAACAAGCTGAGCCGCGTGCACATGAGTGCCAGCGACTGGAA
>JAQGNA010000076.1 GCA_028292075.1 Rhodoferax sp.
TCGGCATAGTCCTGCGTGCCCTGCTCGACCGGGTCAACGAACATGCGGTGGTGCCGGCCCTTGACCGCCGACAGGCCATAACCCATCAGCGCCAGAAAGGCATCGTTCGCGAAATCGATGGCGCCGCTGGGCTTAAACTCGATGACGGCCTGGTTGCCGTACAAGGCTTGCAACTGTCGGCGCGGGGTCGCCCCACTGCCGAATGCGCGGGCGACGAAGGAGGAAACGGACAACATTGAAATTGACAGAAGTGCGTGGATAAATTGATTGAAACCGCGGTGTAGCTTGAAAATCGGCAAAGTCTTTCAAGTCGCGCGGTGACCGACCGGTATTTTGGTGTAACCGCACAGAAAAACTGTGTGGTTTAACCAACTCAACCGTGGAACGATTTCTATCGCCCCGATTGGAAAAGCTTCGATTCGGCTGTTTCCTGAAACGAGCACACACGGGTAAACCCCTCTCAACCATCCGGGAGCGCCGCCGATACTCTTCGTTACATTCCACCCAGAGGATCCCGATGACCGGTCAAGGCATGTCTCTCAAATCAAAGTTGCTGGCGCTTTCGCTGGCCGGCCTGGCCGCGAGCCTGTTGATGGCGGGGCTCGGTTACCTGGCCCTGGGCTCGGCCGGCGAGACAGAGACCTTTCTGGCGGAAGACGCCGTGCCGGGCCTGGTCAGCGTGTCGGGCATCAACGACGCTGCCAACCACATCCGCCAGATGGAGTTGAGCCTGGCGGTGGCCCGGACTTCCAAGGACGTGGAGACGGATGAGGCCGCGCTGCTGCGGCACGACGCCGAGTTCGCCAAGGGCATGGCGGCCTATGAAAAGCGAATCGGCGCTGATGCCGAGAAGCAGTTGGTCCAGGAGGCCAACAGGCAGTTCAAGGCCTACCGCGCCAGCGCCGCCCAGACGCTGGCCGGCGCCAAGGCCGCCGACTACTCCGCCCAGGACGAACTCCGCGAGCGGGCCCGCGTCGAATCGGGCAAGCTGTTCGACAACCTGGGCAAGGCCCTCGATGGGCTGATTCAGTTCAACCTCACGGCGGTGCAAGGCGCGCATGCGACCGCCACCGGTGCCAACCGGCAGGCCAGGCTGTTGCTCGCAAGCCTGGCGGTTGCCGCGGCCGTTGCGCTGCTGGCTTTCGCTGCATGGATGAGCCGCGGCCTGCTGCGGCAGTTCGGCGGTGAACCCGGCACGGCGCTGCGGGTGGCGCGGGCCGTGGCCAAGGGCGATCTCAGCATGCCGATTCCGCTGGCACGTGGCGACACCACCAGCGTGATGGCCTCGCTGCGCGACATGCAGAAGAGTCTGGGCGAAACGGTGATGCTGGTGCGGCGCAACGCCGAAGGCGTGGCCACGGCTTCGGCTGAGATCTCGCACGGCAACGACGACCTCTCCGCCCGCACCGAACAGCAGGCCAGCGCCCTGCAGCAGACCGCCGCGTCGATGGAACAGCTCTCCAGCACGGTGACGCAAAACGCCGACAACGCCCGCCAGGCGAATCAGCTGGCCATGAGCGCGTCCACGGTGGCCGTGCAGGGCGGCGCGGTGGTGGGCCAGGTGGTGGAGACGATGAAAGGCATCAACGAAAGCTCGAACCGCATCGCGGACATCATCAGCGTGATCGACGGCATCGCCTTCCAGACCAACATCCTCGCCTTGAACGCCGCGGTGGAAGCGGCCCGCGCCGGCGAGCAGGGCCGTGGCTTCGCGGTGGTGGCGAGCGAAGTGCGCAGCCTGGCACAGCGGAGCGCGGAAGCCGCCAAGGAGATCAAGGTTTTGATCTCGGCCAGCGTCGACCGCGTGGCCCAGGGCACGCTGCTGGTCGACCGGGCCGGCGTCACCATGCAGGAAGTGGTGGGGTCGATCCGCCGGGTGACCGACATCATGGGCGAGATCAGTGCGGCCAGCAGCGAGCAGAGCCAGGGCGTGGCGCAGGTGGGCGCGGCCGTCACGCAGATGGACCAGGCGACGCAGCAGAACGCCGCGCTGGTGGAGGAATCGGCCGCCGCGGCGCAAAGCCTGCGCGACCAGGCGCAGCAACTGGTGGCGGCGGTGGCTGTGTTCCGCATCGAGGGCGCGCTGGCGCTGAACTGAAGTACGCTTGCACGGCGCAAGGCCAAGTCAACACAGGGGGACGGCACCGTCGAACTTCCCCGCCGCGGAGCCACGGCGTGGCCCGGCGGTACGCAGCCACCACACCGGTCCACAACCGATGACCGACCCCGCCAGGCGCCCTGGCGTTGGCTTGGAGCCGCATGTTTGCCGCCTCAACACATCATGTCATTCGGTGTGTTCAGGAAACGGGGCGAAGCCTACATCACTCTCAACGATCAAGCCACATCCACGCCACCGAGGCCGGTGAGAAGATCAATTAATTTTTTCGAGTCCAATGGCTTAACCCAGTGGTGGTCGAAGCCTACCGCGCTGGAAGCAGCAAGGTCTAGTTGTTGTCCCCGGCCTGTACAGGCCACCAACTTCATGGCCGCACCCCTCGGCATTTGCCTGATGCGTTTACAGGCGTCAAGGCCGTCCAGGATGGGCATACCTATGTCAAGAATGGCGACATCGGGCTGAAACTCTTCAACGGCAGCAACGGCAGCGGCGCCATCATGCACGATACGGACGGTTTGACCCATGTCCTCCAGCAGGGCACCAAGTGTCGCGGCCGCATCGACATTGTCATCCGCCACCAAAACCCGGTTGCTTTTTATTGAAGCCGAACCTCTTTCTTGACCTGGCACCGATGGCCCGGCCGATGTCTTGCGAGAAGTGGCGAGAAGGGGCAGACGAACGAGAAATTCGGCTCCTCGCCCAATCCCATCACTCCTCGCCACCACATTTCCGCCGTGGAGCTCAATCAGGCGCTTGGTCAGGGACAGGCCAATGCCTAGACCGCCTCGAGACTGAGACACAGCACTTTCAACTTGAGCAAACATCTCAAAGACTTCCTCGAGCTTGTCGGGGGCGAGTCCGATGCCCGTGTCCCTTACCTGGATCACGCAGTCGGGATCTGTCTCCACAATCGTCACAAAAATTTCCCCACCTCTCTCGGTGTATTTTGCAGCGTTGTTGAGCAGGTTCGTCAAAGCCTGAACCAGCCGGGTCGCGTCTCCCCGTACGTGCGTCACTCCCGTGGTACCCGTGTAGGAAATAGTGTGTTCCAGTTCAGTAGCCAGGGGCCGTGTCGACTCGATGGCTTCTTCGACAAGCGCCCCAACCTCCAGTACGTCGCAGCGCAGTTCAATCTTTCCCTCGTTGATTCGACTTACGTCCATCAAGTCGTTGATGAGCCGCGCCAACAGCGAAACCTGGCGCTCGATGAGTGCGCTCGCCCACTGCTCTTGCGCACCAACGCTCTTTCGGCGCAATATTTCGGCAGCGTTTCGAATTGGCGCCAATGGATTTCGCAACTCATGAGCCAACGTCGCCAGGAATTCATCCTTGCGCCGGTTGGTGTTGCGTAATTCGACTTCGCGCTCTTGAAGCGCGTTGGTGCGTTCGATGACACGGAGATCAAGGGTCTCGTTCACTT
>JAQGNA010000101.1 GCA_028292075.1 Rhodoferax sp.
AGGCTGCAGTGAGCGTCCACCCCAAACCGTTGATGGGACGACGCCAGCGGCTTTTCGGAGCCAGTTTTGCGATGCGCTTGCGGCTGGACGCATCCCTTTCCTCTTCCTTTCATCCCATCGCCTCTGACTTCGACCTGACGCTCACATGAATCTTTCTCACACGCGCATCAAGATCTGCGGCCTGACCCGCGAGCAGGACCTCGACGCCGCCGTGGCCGCGGGCGCCGACGCCGTCGGTTTTGTCCTGTACCCGAAGAGTCCGCGTTACGTGAGCCCGTCGCGGGCCGGCGAACTGGCACGCCGCCTGCCGCCCTTTGTCACGCCGGTGCTGCTCTTCGTGAACGAAACCGCCGAGAACGTAGCCGCCGCCTGTGCGCAGGTGCCGGGCGCGCTGATCCAGTTCCATGGCGAAGAATCGCCCGACGCCTGTAGCGCGGCGGCGGCGTTGGCCGGCCGGCCCTTTCTCCGGGCGGCACGAATTCCCCTCGATCCGTCGGCCGATTTCGACTTGCTAGAATTCGCTTCCAGCTTCAGCGCTGCCCAGGCCATCCTGCTCGACGCCCATGTCGAAGGATTTGGCGGTGGCGGAAAAACATTCAATTGGTCACGTCTACCTCCAAGCGTCAACTCTCACCTCGTCTTAAGTGGTGGACTCACGCCTGCAAACGTGACCGATGGCATTCTGCAATTGCGGCCACGCGGACTCTCGCTGGCCGTTGATGTCAGCTCCGGCGTCGAAGTCTCCACCAGCGAGGGAATGACCCTCAAGGGAATCAAGGACGCCGACCAGATCCATCGGTTTGTCGCCGCCGTTCGCGCGGCCGACAGGCACATTGCAGAAACACTTGACCATGTCCCTTCTCACAGCCCAACAGGCTTACCAGCAACCTGACGCTTCAGGCCACTTCGGTATCTACGGCGGCAGCTTCGTCTCAGAGACGCTTACCCACGCGATCGAAGAGCTGAAAGAGGCTTATGCCAAGTACCAGAACGATCCGGAATTTTTGGCGGAATACCAGTCTGAGCTGGCCCATTTCGTAGGCCGCCCCTCGCCCATCTACCATGCGGCCCGCACCAGCCAGGAAATGGGCGGCGCCCAGATCTTCCTGAAGCGTGAAGACCTGAACCACACCGGCGCGCACAAGATCAACAACGTCATCGGACAGGCCATGCTCGCAAAGAGGATGGGCAAGCCGCGTGTCATCGCCGAGACCGGTGCCGGACAGCACGGGGTGGCCACGGCCACCATCTGCGCCCGCTACGGCCTCGAATGCGTCGTCTACATGGGCAGTGAAGACGTCAAGCGCCAGAGTCCCAACGTCTACCGCATGAAGCTGCTGGGCGCCACCGTGGTGCCGGTGGAATCAGGCAGCAAAACCCTGAAGGACGCGCTGAACGAGGCCATGCGCGACTGGGTGGCCAACGTGGACAACACTTTCTACATCATCGGCACCGTGGCCGGGCCGCATCCCTACCCCATGATGGTGCGCGACTTTCAGCGCGTGATCGGCGACGAATGCCTGGTGCAGATGCCAGAGATGCTGGCGTCCGCAGGCTGCAAGGGAGACCAGCCCGACGCGGTGCTGGCCTGCGTGGGCGGCGGCAGCAACGCCATGGGCATCTTATACCCGTACATCGACGTCGCCGAGACGCGCCTAATCGGCGTTGAAGCCGCCGGCCTTGGCCTCGAGAGCGGCAAGCACTCCGCCTCGCTGCAAAAGGGCAGCGCCGGCGTGCTGCACGGCAACCGCACCTACCTGCTGCAGGACGAGAACGGTCAGGTCACCGAAACGCACAGCATCAGCGCAGGCCTGGACTACCCCGGCGTCGGCCCCGAGCACGCATTTCTCAAGGACATCGGTCGCGCGGAATACGTGGGCATCACCGATGCCGAGGCGCTGGAGGCGTTTCACTACCTGTGCCGCACTGAAGGCATCATTCCGGCGCTCGAGTCGAGCCACGCATTCGCCCATGCGGTGAAGCTGGCCAAGACCATGCGACCCGACCAGTCGATCCTGGTGAACCTTTCCGGCCGTGGCGACAAGGACATCGGCACCGTGGCCGACCTGTCGGGCGCCGACTTCTACGACCGGCCTTCCATGCGCGGCCATGCCGTCAAGGGCGCCAGCGCCGAGGCGGCCGCATGAGCCGCATCGCCACCACCTTTGCCGGCCTCAAGGCCCAGGGCCGCAAGGCGCTGATCCCCTACGTCACGGCCGGCTTTCCCTATGCCGACGTGACACCCGAACTGATGCACGCCATGGTGGGCGCCGGCGCCGACGTGATCGAGCTCGGCGTGCCCTTCAGCGACCCCATGGCCGATGGACCGGTCATCCAAAAAGCCGGCGACCGCGCACTGGCCGCCGGCATCGGCATGGCCCAGGTCATCGACATGGTCCGCGTGTTCCGACAGAAAGACGCCACCACGCCGGTGGTGTTGATGGGCTATGCCAATCCGGTCGAGCGCTACGACCAGCGCGTCGGCCCCGACGCCTTCATCCGTGACGCGTCCGCGGCAGGTGTCGACGGCGTGCTGATCGTCGACTATCCCCCAGAAGAATGCGTCGAATTTGCGGCCAAGCTTCGGGCGAACAGCATGGACCTGATCTTCCTGCTGGCCCCCACTTCGACCGATGCACGCATGCGCCAGGTGGCCGAGGTGGCCAGCGGCTATGTCTACTACGTGTCGCTCAAGGGTGTGACCGGTGCCGGCACACTCGACACCGCCGCAGTCGAGGCCATGCTGCCGCGCATCCGACAACACGTCAGCGTGCCGGTGGGCGTGGGTTTCGGGATCCGCGACGCGGCCACCGCCCAGGCCATCGGCCGCGTGGCCGATGCCGTCGTCATCGGCAGCAAGATCATCCAGTTGATCGAAGCGCAGCCCAGGGACATGGTGGCCACGGTGGCCGCCGAGTTCTTGAGCGGCATCAGGCAGGCGTTGGACGCATAATCCGCGCTGTTCCAGCAGAGGGTGCGGCGCTGTCCAGCGCGCGCGCCTGACGGCGTGGCCCCAAGGCCAGCCCTACCCGTGAGGACCCAAAACATGTCTTGGCTTGAAAAACTCCTTCCGTCGAAGATCCAGCGCTCCGACCCAGCCGACCGCCGCAGCGTGCCCGAAGGGCTGTGGATCAAATGCCCCAGCTGCGAAACGGTGCTGTACAAGACCGACCTCGAGCAGAACCAGAATGTCTGCCCCAGCTGCGGCCACCACATGCGCATCGGTGCGCGTGCGCGGCTCAACGCCTTTCTCGACAATGAAGGTCGTTTCGAAATTGGCCAGGAAGTCATTCCGGTCGATCCGCTGAAGTTCAAGGACAGCCGCAAATACCCCGAGCGCCTGAAGGAAGCCATGGAAAACACCGGCGAGACCGACGCGCTGGTCGTGGTCGGCGGCTCGGTCCATGGCATCAATGTCATCGTCGCCTGCTTCGAATTCGAATTCATGGGCGGCAGCATGGGCAGCGTGGTGGGCGAGCGCTTCGTGCGTGGCGTGCACACCGCGATCGAGCAAAAAGTGCCGTTCATCTGCTTTACCGCGACCGGTGGCGCCCGCATGCAGGAAGGCCTGCTCAGCCTGATGCAGATGGCGAAAACCAATGCCTCGCTCACCCGCCTGGCGAAGAAGGGCTTGCCTTACATCAGCGTGCTGACCGACCCAACCATGGGCGGCGTGAGCTCCGGTTTCGCGTTCGTGGGCGATGTGGTCATTGCCGAGCCGAAGGCGCTGATCGGCTTTGCCGGCCCACGCGTGATCGAGTCGACCGTGCGCGTGACCCTGCCGGATGGCGTCCAGCGCGCCGAGTTCTTGCAGCAGTCGGGGGCGGTCGACCTGATCTGCCACCGCAAGGACCTGCGCAAGACGGTGGCCAATACGCTTGCCATGCTGCAGCGCCTGCCAGCCGACGCAGTGGTCTGAGGCGGCCACCCCGCAGCTCATGAAGGGACGGCAAGCCGTCCCTCTTCGCTTTACAGCGTCGACATGACCGAACCCATGAAGTGGTTCAGCACGATGGACAGCACTTGCAGGATCACCAGCAGCGCAAGCGGCGATAGATCGACACCGCTGACCAGCGGAATGACCTTGCGCAACGGCCGCAGCGGCGGTTCGCACAGGCGCTCGATGATGTCCGCCATGGGGGAGCGGGTTTGCATCCACGACAGCACCGCAAAGATGATCAGAAGTCCGGTGAGCCCGTAGATCACCATGGCCAACAGCCCGACCAGCGCCAGCACAGGCAGCACCAGCAGGTTGCCCACAGAACCCATCATCAGCCAAAGAATCAGGTACTGCAGCAGCTTGAGCAGGAACGCGCACAGCAGGCTTGCGACGTCCCAGCCACCCACCGCAGGAATGGCACGGCGCATCGGCAGCACCATCCAATCGGTCAGCGCGAAAACCAGGCTTCCGACAGGGTTTCGGAATGAAATGCGCTGGTATTGCATGTACACCCGCAGCAAACACGCGCTGCCCAGCAAACCGGTCGCAACTTCAAGCAAAAATGAGATGATTTGGTACAGCATGGGTGCGACGGGATGAGGTCGTGGGATGATACCGGTTGTCACCAATGCCCCAGGTTGCCCCGTGTCCAAGTCCCCCGCGTTGTCCGCCCTGCCCTTGTTTCCGCTTGGAACCGTGCTGTTCCCAGACGGCTTGCTGCCGCTGCGGATTTTTGAAGTGCGCTACCTCGACATGGTCAAGCGCTGCTTCAAGAGCGGCACGCCATTTGGCGTGGTGGCGCTTCAGCGCGGCGGAGAAGTACGCCAGGCGGGCGCCGGACCAGAGGCTTTCCATCCCGTGGGCACGCTGGCCCGCATCACCCAGGTCGAAACGCCGCAGCCGGGGCTGCTCGTGATTCAGT
>JAQGNA010000111.1 GCA_028292075.1 Rhodoferax sp.
CATCCTGGCAGATGACGCGGTGCGGCTCGATGGCGCCGCCCAGGTGCGCCGCGTCGAACTGCTTGCGCGTGATGCGCGTGAAGACGACGCCGTGGCCCCAGGGGAAGGCCAGCTTGCCCTGGTGGCGGCCTCCAGCCTGGAGCAGTTGCGGATCGCGCTCGAGCGCGTTGACCACCTGAATGGCGCAGTGGCGCGCCTGGGCCAGCGGGTTGATGACCGCCTTGACGCCGCCGTCCGTCAGGATCTCCCAGTACTGCGGCGTGGCCTTGCGGATGGTGTCCAGGCGCCAGTCCTTGGTTTCCAGAATGAGGGCGCCGCGGCGCGGGTGCAGCAGCACGAAGTCGGGGTGGGTCTGCTTGGGGCCGATGGGGACGTCGTACCAGAGCAGGTAGTCGTCCTCGAGCTTTTGCTCCAGGCGCTCGGCCAGGCGACGTTCGCCCGAGGTCATGCGGCCAGCGCAGGTGCTCAGCGCCGGTATCAGCGTTGCCATCGTCTTCTCCCTTGTTGTTGTGTCGGTACGTGGCGCTTATAGCCGCCAAGGCAGAGCTCAAATGCAAGGAATGCGGGGCTTGCGTGCCTGCGGTCTCATCAGCTTCAGCGAGAGACAATCAGTCGAATCAGCTTGCAGGGCCGGTGCAGACTCCACCTACTGCTATCAAAAGGCAACGTTCCGCTGAACGGTGGCATGCCGGCGCTGTGAATAAGCACGTTGCAGTGGGCCGCCACTCCAGCCTCTCAGTTAAATTCAATCGATGCCAACCACACCTGCCACACCTGCCACCCCTGCCATACCCTCCAGCACTGCCACCAACGCCGCCTCCCCCACCCTCATCGACTCCCGCCAGGCCGCCTGGCGCCTGCTCGCCACGCTGGGCCTGGTGGTGCTGGGCAACAGCAGCATGTACGTGGTGTCGGTGGTGCTGCCGGCGGTGCAGGCGGAGTTCGGCGTGGGCCGCGCCGATGCCTCGCTGCCTTACACGCTGATGATGGTGTGCCTCGGCATTGGCGGCATCTGGACGGGCCGGCTCGCCGACCGCCATGGGCTGACGCCGGTGCTCTGGGTGGGGGCCGTGGGGGTGTTGGCCGGTTTCGTGTGGGCGGGGCTGTCGGGCAGCATCTGGGGCTTTGGCCTGGCCCATGGGTTGATGGGGCTGATCGGCAGCTCGGCCACCTTTGCGCCGCTGATCGCCGACACGGCGCTGTGGTGGAACCGGCGGCGCGGCATTGCCGTGGCGATCTGTGCCAGCGGCAACTACATTGCGGGCGCGCTGTGGCCGCCCATCGTGCAGCACGGCATCGAGACCATCGGCTGGCGCCACACCTATGTGCTGCTCGGCATTTTCTGCGGGCTGGGCATGCTGCTGCTGTCGTTGCGCATGCGCCAGCGCCCGCCGCTGGTGGGCACGGCAACCGCCCGCGCCGCGTCAACAGCCGTTGACTACAGCCGCCCGTTCGGCCTGCGCCCGGCGCATGCGCAGCTGCTGCTGTGCACGGCCGGCGTGGCTTGCTGCGTGGCCATGGCCATGCCGCAGGTGCACATCGTGGCCTATTGCACCGACCTGGGTTTCGGGGCCGCGCGCGGGGCCGAGATGCTGTCGCTGATGCTGGCCTGCGGCATCGTCAGCCGGCTGGTGTCGGGCGTGGTGTGCGACCGCATCGGCGGCATTCGCACGCTGCTGTGGGGCTCGGCCCTGCAGGGCGTGGCGCTGGCGCTGTTCCTGCCTTTCGACGGGCTGGTGCCGCTGTATGTGATCTCGGCGATGTTCGGCCTGTTTCAGGGCGGCATCGTGCCGTCGTACGCGATCATCGTGCGCGAGTACTTCGCCCCGCAGGAGGCCGGCGCGCGGGTGGGCGCGGTGATCATGGCCACGCTGGTCGGCATGGCGCTCGGCGGCTGGATGTCGGGCTGGGTGTTCGACGTGACGGGCAGCTACCAGGCGGCCTTTCTGAACGGCATGGCGTGGAACCTGCTGAACCTGTCCATCACGGGCTGGCTGTACTGGCGCGTGCGCCGCCAGGCCCGGGCCGGTGGGGCGACGCGGCCTCAGGCGGTGTGAGGGGTGTGGATGGAGCGCACCGGGCGGCCTGCAGGTTGGCCCACACAGCCGTCGAGCAGCCTTCTGCTAAATTGCCCGCCATGACAAATACCCCCGCCGGCCAGGCACGCTGACGGCCATGCCCAGGCCCAAGAAGAACGGAAATTCACCCGCTTTCAGCATCGGCGAGCCGCGTTCCTATGCCGACCGTGCCCTGGCCGCCGGCGACCGCTTCGTGCGCGTCGCCCTCTCCCAGTACGTGACCAACGGCCTGAGCGTGACGCTCGGGCTGGTGCTGATCATGCTGCTGGTGTACGAATCGGCCGGCCTGGCCGGGGCCTCCAGCGCGGCGGTGGGGGTGCTCATCACCAGCCTGCCCGACGTTCCCGCGCCGCGCCGCCGCAAGCTGGCGCAGATGCTGCCGGCGCCGCTGTTCGGCACGCCGCTGTTCATGCTGGTGCAGCTGATCCGTGACGAGGAACTGCTTCTGGGCGTGGTACTGGTGGCCGGCACCTTCCTGGCGGTGATGCTGATGGCCTGGGGCAAGCGTGGCGGGCCGCTCACGTTCTCGGTGATCTTCTCGATGCTGTTCTCCATGGCGGCACCCGAGCCGGCGTCGCTCGAATCGATTGCCGAGCATGGCGGCTGGTTCGCCCTGGGCGCGGCGCTCTACCTGGTGTGGGGCGTGGCCACCGCCCATGCGCTGAACGGCCGGTTCAGGGCGCAGATGATC
>JAQGNA010000151.1 GCA_028292075.1 Rhodoferax sp.
CTTCATGGGGTGCGAGACGGCAAGGAAAGTCGCTGTCCATTTCGATGTCCCTATCGCAGTCGCGCCGCGTCAGGCCGCCACTCGCCGCAGCCGCAACAGCCCGAGTCCGAGCACGATGAACGCGCCGCCAGACACGCGGTTGAACCAGCGCACCCGCACCGGATCGGCGAAGCTGCGCCGCAACCCGCGGGCCAACAGCACGTAGAAAAGATGCGACAGCACCGTGGCACCGGCGAAGGTGGCGGTCAGCACCATGAACTGCTCGGCAGCCGGCACGCCCGCGACCAGGAACTGCGGGAAAAGCGCGGTGAAGAAAAGGATCGCCTTGGGGTTGGTGACGGCCACCGTGACGCCGTTGAGGAACAGGCGCCAGGCACCGGGCGCCACGGCCGCCGCACCGCCCTGCCCCGCAGCGGCCAGGCTGCGGCCGCCGCTGCGCCACTGCTTCACGCCAAGGTAGATCAGGTAGGCGGCGCCGGCGATCTTCAGCGCCAGGAAGGCCTGCGCCGAGGTGCTGAGCACCACGCCAAGCCCTGCCATCGCCACGGCGGAGACGAAAAACACGCCCAGGGCATTGCCGATGGAGCTGAACATCGCCCGCGAGGGGCCGACCGACACCGCGTTGGAAACCGCCAGCAACACCGCCGGGCCGGGCGTGAAGGCCATGAACAGCGAAACGCCGGCGAACACCAGCCATTGGGAAAAGGTCATGAAGATTCCTGGAGAGGGTCGCTGTAAAAAAATGGGGCGAGGCAGCGTCAAAGGGTCAGGCAGAAGCCGTCCACGATGGCGCCCGGCGTGGTGATGCCGCCCAGCTGGCGCGAGCCATAGGTGGCGGCCTCTGGCACGAGTTCGGCCTCGTCGGTCAACGCGACCAGGCCCTCGCCCAGCATGCGCAACAGCGAGTCGTCGAAGCGCATGACCTGGATCGGCGCGACGAGGCGGCCGTCCTCCACCCACCAGCAGGCGAAGCGGGTCATGCCGGTGATGCGGCAGGCCTGGCGGTCGCTGTAGTTGAGGTAGTGCAGGTTGCTGATCCACACCCCGGTGCCCAGGCGCTGCAGCACCTCCGCCGCGGGCATGTCGCCCGGCTGCAGGGCCAGCGCCTCTGGTGACTCCCCGCTGCCAGCGTTGTTCGGCACGCCGTATTCGCGGGACGAGCGTGGAGACACCAGCGTGTTCGCCACCTGGCCGGCGCGCAGCAGCAGCACGGCATCGGGCCGGACGAAGCCGTCGCCCTGGAAGCTTGGCGCGGTGCCGGTGGCCGTGGCCTCGGCCAGGTCCACGCGTTCGTTCAGGCGCTGGCCGTCGCGGTGCAGCAGCACCAGGCTCGACACCCCGGTCTTCACCGCCTTCAGGCCGAAGCCGCCCCAGCTCAGCGTGCCGAGCAGGTCGGCCATGGCCACCGGCGAGAAGTAGACCCGGTAGGCGCCCGGCGGCAGCACACGCGCCGGTTGCGCCAGCAACGCGCTGCGCTCGGCGGAGTCGCGGATGCGGGCGGCCAGCGCATCACCGCGCCAGTCGGTGCCGGCATAGGCGGCCTTCACCGCCTTGTCGGCCGCCTGGTAGATGCACCATTCGAAATTGAAGCTGCGGACGCTGTGCCAGTTGCGCTGGCCCCGGCTGTCGGCAAAGGCCCGTTGCACACCGCCGCCGGCGTAGAAGCCGACGAAGTCGGCCTCGCCGGCGTGTTGCGCCACAGCCTCGATGACTGCCACCGCGCTGGCCAGGTTGCCTTCTTCGATGCGCTCGGTGTTTTGCACCACATCGGGCAGCATCAGGTACGGGTCTTCGGGAATGAAGGGCAGTTGAGCCACCAGGGCGTCGCGCTCGTCGAGCAGGCGTTCGGCGTCGCGGTGCAGGTCGCCCGACAGGCTGGTGCTTCCGTCGGCGCGGCGCAGCCCGGCGACCACGGAAACGGTGGCAAAGCGCTGGTCTACCTGGGTGGCCTGGCGCACCCGCGCATGGTTGAACCGAATGAAGTCGGACTGCTCGGCCGAGAAGTTGAGCAGCACGCGATCGACCCCGGCCACGGGGGTGCAGACGGCGTCCGCCAGTTGCTTGAAGTAGAGCTGCATCAGTCGGCACCTCCGAACACCGAAACCCGACTGAACTTGCAGGCCGGTGCCGCATGGCCAACCCGCACCACCTGGTTCGGCTCGCCTTTGCCGCAGAACGGCGTGCCCATGACCTCGAACGTGGACGCGTCGCCCACCATGGCCAGCGAGCGCCAGAAGGTGGACGAGATGCCGCGGTAGTTGGGCTTGCGCACCACCTCGGCCAGTTTGCCACCGCGGATGCGCTGGCCGTATTCGCAGCCGAACTGGAACTTGTTGCGCGAGTCGTCGATGCTCCAGGACGCGTTGGTCTTCATCAGCAGGCCGTCTTCCACGCTGGCGATCATGTCATCGAGCGATGACGTTCCCGGCTCGATGTTGAGGTTGCTCATGCGGTCGATCGGTGCGCGGTTCCAGCTGCAGGCCCGCGCCGTGGCCACGCCGTCGATGTCGGCGCGCAGGGCGCCGGCCCGCGCCTGCGAAAGGCTGCCGCCCAGCGGCCGCTTCAACAGGCCTTTCTCGATGATGAACTCGCGCCGGGCGGGTGTGCCCTCGTCGTCATAGCCGAAGCTGGCGAACTGTTCGGGCCGGGTGGGGTCGAAGGTGACGTTGAGCAGGTCGCTGCCGTAGGCATAGCTGCCGAACATGTCGAGCGTGACAAAGCTGGTGCCGGCGAAGTTGCGCTCGTCGCCGAGGATGCGGTCAAGCTCCAGCGGATGGCCGATGCTTTCGTGGATCTGCAGCATCATCTGGTCGGGCATGAGGATCAGGTCCATCTCGCCGGTGGGGCAGTTCGGCGCCCGCGCGAGCTCGATGGCCTCGCGGGCCACGCGGGGGCCGTCGGATGCAAAGCCCGCGCGGTCCAGCACCTCGAGCCCGCCCTGCTGGCAGAAGCCGTTGTACTGGCCGGCGGCGCTGCGGGTCTGGGTTTCGGCGCCAACGCTGGCCACGGCCACGATGTTCGGCACGACGAAGTCCC
>JAQGNA010000192.1 GCA_028292075.1 Rhodoferax sp.
CGCAATGGGCGGCACCTATGTGAACGACTTCTTGAACCAGGGCCGCGTCAAGCGCGTGTACATGCAGGGCGACACCGAGTTCCGCATGCTGCCCTCTGACATCGACCGCTGGAGCGTGCGCAACACGTTGGGCCAGATGGTGCCGTTCTCTGCCTTCTCCAGCAGCCGCTGGAGCTACGGGTCGCCGCAGCTGCAGCGCTACAACGGCAGCCCGGCTTATGAGTTCGTGGGCGACCCGGCGGCCGGCGTGAGCTCGGGCGTGGCCATGTCGGCAGTCGAGGACGTGATGAAGCAGATGCCTCCGGGCATCGGCTACGAATGGACCGGCGCCTCGTTCCAGGAGCGCCTTTCGGGCGCGCAGGCACCGGCGCTCTATGCGATCTCGATCCTGTTCGTGTTCCTGTGCCTGGCCGCGCTGTACGAAAGCTGGTCGGTGCCGTTCTCGGTGATTCTGGTGGTGCCACTGGGCGTGGTCGGCGCGCTGCTGTTCACCGGCCTGCGCGGGCTGTCGAACGACGTCTACTTCCAGGTGGGCCTGCTGACCACGGTCGGCCTGTCGTCCAAGAACGCCATCCTGATCGTCGAGTTCGCCAAGCAGCTCGAAGAGCAGGGCCGCAGCGTGCTCGATGCCACGCTGATGGCGGTGCGTCTGCGGCTGCGTCCGATCCTGATGACATCGCTGGCCTTCGGCTTCGGCGTGCTGCCGCTGGCCATCGGCACCGGCGCAGGTGCCGGCGGCCGCCAGTCGATCGGCACGGCGGTGCTGGGCGGCATGGTGGTCGGCACCGCGCTGGGCATCTTCTTCGTGCCGCTTTTCTTCGCGCTGATCCGCGGCTTCCTCGAAGGCAGGAAGAACAAGGGCGGCAAGCAGGCAGCCGATGCGCAGGGCGGCACGCCGCAACTCGCCGAGCAAGGTGGTCACTGATGGCACGCGTTTCCAAAGCCTCTTTTCTCTTCGCCCTGGCGGCTTTGCCGCTGGCCCTGCTGTCCGGCTGCATGAACCTCTCGCCGGCCTACCGGCAGCCCGAGGCACCGGTGCCCGCGGCCTGGCCTGCCCCTGAGGCCAGTCCACTGGGCGGGAGCGACGCCCGCGCACCGCTGAACACCGGCTGGCGCGAGTTCTTCGTCGACGAACGGCTGCGCGAGGTGGTGGCGCTGGCGTTGACCAACAACCGCGACCTGCGCGTGGCCGCGCTCAACATCGCGCGGGCGGAGGCGCAGTACGGCGTCACGCAGGCGGCCTTGTTGCCCGGCATCAACGCAGGTGCTGGCGGCAGCCGGGCGCGCACCTCGGGCAGCACAGCCACCAATGGGCAGTCGCGCATCGCCACGCAGTTCAACGCCAACCTGGCCATGACCAGCTACGAGCTCGACCTGTTCGGCCGCGTCCGCAACCTCAGCGATTCGGCGCTCGAAACCTACTTTGCCACCGCCGAAACCCAGCGCAGCACGCAGATCAGCCTGGTCGCCTCGGTGGCCGGCGCCTGGCTGCAGTTGGCCGCCAACATGCAGCGCCTGCAACTGGCGCGCGGCACGCTCGAGAGCCAGCGCCGATCGTTCGAACTGGTCGAAAAAGCCCACGCGCTGGGCGCCCAGTCAGGCCTGGCGCTGGCGCAGTCGCAAAGCACGGTAGAGACCGCGCGGGCCGACGCGGCCAACTTCGACAGCGTGGTGGAGCAGAACCGCAATGCGCTGGCGCTGCTGGTCGGCGCCATGCCGCCGCCGGAGCTCATGCCCGTGGCGGACACCTTGCTGGCCGCCCAGCCCGCCGCTCAGTTGCTGGCACCGCCGGCCGACCTGCCTTCGAGCGTGCTGCAGCAGCGCCCTGATGTGCTGGCCGCCGAGCATGCGCTGCGGTCGAGCAACGTCAGCATCGGCGCGGCCCGCGCTGCGTTCTACCCCCGCATCACGCTCACCGGCTCGGCCGGCGTTGCGAGCAACACGCTCTCCAATTTGTTCGAAGGTGGCAACAAGGTCTGGAGCTTCGGTCCTTCGATCAGCCTGCCGATCTTCGACGGTGGCGCCAACCGCGCCAACCTGGCGGTGGCCGAAGTGCAGCGCGACATCCAGATCGCCAACTACGAAAAGACGTTGCAGACCGCCTTCCGCGAAGTGGCCGACGCCCTGGCCGAGCGCCGCACGCTGGCCGAACGGCTGGCGGCACAGCGCGCGCTGGTGGCCGCCACCTCGCGCAGCTTCGAACTGTCTCAGGCACTGTTCCGCAGCGGCAGCGGCAGCTTCCTTGACGTGCTCGACGCCCAACGCTCGCTCTACACCGTGCAACAGTCGCTCATCGGCCTGCTGCTCACCGAGCAGTCGAACCGCCTCACCATCTACAAGGTGCTCGGCGGCGGCTGGAGCGAGGCGTCTGTCGACGGTTGATGACTTCGTCGCGGGAAATCCTTGTGCAGGCTTCGAGGCAACGCCCGACAGTCTGTTGAAAAGCTCAGCGTCTCCGCAACGCCGACCGACAAGCTGCTGAAAAGCGTAGCGAGGAAGGCCAGCCGCAAGGCGCCCGGGGCCCAAGCACCGGAACGTACTTCTGTACGTGAGGATGCCGAGCACCGGGCAATGCCGCAGATGGCCTCCGCAGTGTCTCCGCAACGCAGCGCCCGGACAGGCTGTTGAAAAGCGTAGCGAGGAAGGCCAGCTGCAAGGCGCCCGGCGCACAGGCACCGGAACGTACTTCTGTACGTGAGGA
>JAQGNA010000529.1 GCA_028292075.1 Rhodoferax sp.
ACTTTCATCGGCTTCAGTTCCTCGTACGGCAGGTTCGGGATGTTGACGTTCAGCAGCCAGGGCTTGGCGCCCACATGTTGCTGCTGTGCCATGCGCTGCACGATGTCGCGCACCACGCGGCCCGCCGAGTCGACATGGCGCCAGCCCTTTTCGGTCTGCGAGAAGGCAATGGCCGGCACACCGAAGAGAAAGCCCTCCATCGCGGCGCCCACGGTGCCCGAATAGATGGTGTCGTCCCCCATGTTGGCGCCGTTGTTGATGCCCGACACCACGAGATCGGGCCGGTAGCCGAGCAGGCCGGTGAGCGCGATATGCACGCAGTCGGCCGGCGTGCCGTTCACGTAGCGAAAGCCGTTGGCGGCCTGGTGCACGTAGAGCGGTTGCGCCAGAGTGAGCGCATTCGACTTGGCGCTGTTGTTGTGCTCGGGCGCAACAACCTCGACCTCGGCGATGTCCTTCAGGGCCTCGTAGAGCGCGACGATGCCAGGCGCCTGAAAGCCGTCGTCGTTGGAAATGAGGATCTTCATGGGCTGTAAGAAAGTGTGGGCATTGTAGGTGGCGGCGCCGTTCGTGACGCGGCCTTTCGCCGGCCGGTTCGCGCGTGCCGACACAGGCGTTTCACGCGCTCGGTGCAGGCCTGCGCCGGTCTCGCATGGGACGCCGGCACCGTCCATTCCTGCCTATGATGCGCCGGTTCAACGGAGACCCAAGATGCATGCATGGCTTTGTGAAAACCCGACCGGCGTCGACGCCCTTGTATGGCAGGCGCTGCCCACACCCGAGCCGGGGCCTGACGAGGTTCGCGTGCGGATCCAGGCGGCCAGCCTGAACTTTCCCGACCTGCTGATCGTGCAGAACAAGTACCAGCTGAAGCCGCCCCTGCCTTTCGTTCCGGGCGCCGAATTCGCTGGCGTCGTGGATGCCGTCGGGCAGGACGTGAGCATGCTGCGCATTGGCCAGAACATCGCCTGCCTGGCTGGCACCGGCGGCTTTGCCACCCATGTCATCGCTCAAGCCGCCGCCTGCCTGCCACTGCCCGACGACTTTCCCGCAGTGGACGGGGCCGCGTTCATCATGACCTATGCGACCTCGCACCACGCGCTGGTCGACCGCGCACAACTGCGGGCCGGCGAGACGCTGCTGGTGCTGGGTGCGGCCGGTGGCGTCGGCTCATCGGCGATCCAGATCGCCAAGGCGGTGGGCGCGCGCGTCGTCGCGGCGGCGTCCAGCGACGAGAAATGCACGTTCTGCCGCTCGCTCGGCGCCGACGCCACCATCAACTACGGCCGAGAAGATCTGCGCGAGGCGATCAAGGCGGCAACCGGCGGCAAGGGGCCCGACGTCATCTACGACCCGGTTGGCGGCGCCATGGCCGAAGCCGCCTTCCGCTCCATTGGCTGGCGCGGGCGCTACCTGGTCGTGGGTTTTGCCGGCGGCGACATTCCGGCATTGCCCTTCAACCTGGCATTGCTGAAGGGCGCCTCGATCGTCGGCGTGTTCTGGGGCGGCTTCGCCAGGCAGGAGCCACAGGCCAGCGCCGCCGCGCTGAAGGAACTGCTGCAGTGGTACCGCGAGGGCAGGATCAAGCCCATGATCGACAGCACCATGCCGATGGCCGAACTCAAGGCGGCCTATGCGCGACTCGGTTCGCGCCAGGTGATGGGCAAGCTGGTGCTGGTCAACTAGGCACCGGCGCCGCGGACCCGCCTGACAGCAGGTTCAGATGCCGAGCCGTTCGGCGAAGACCTCGGGCCGCAGCGGCCGATCGAAGTGGTAGCCCTGTGCATAGGTGCACTGCAAATGGCGCAGGCGCTGGGCCACTTCTTCGGTTTCCACGCCCTCGGCCAACACCGCCAGCCCCAGGCTCAGCGCCAGCGAAATCACGCCGCGCACGATGGCCGCGTTGTCCGGGTCGTCGATCAGGTCGCGCACGAAAGACTGGTCGATCTTGATCTTGTCGAACTTGATCCGCCGGAGGTAGGCGAAGCTCGAGTAGCCGGTGCCGAAGTCATCGATCGACAGCTTCACGCCAAGCGCCTTCAGGCGCCTCAGCACCGTCATCACCGCCTCGCCTTCGTGCAGCAGCACGCTTTCGGTGAGCTCCAGTTCAAGGCGGTCGGGCGAGATGCCGGAGATGGCCAGCGCCTCTTCCACCTGCTTCAGCACCAGGCCGCGGTGGAACTGCCGCGCCGACAGGTTCACCGACATCATCAGTTCCGGATGGCCGGCATCGTGCCAGGCGCGCAGTTGCAGCGCTGCCTTGCGCAGCACCAGGCCGCCCAGCGCCTCGATCAGGCCGCAGTCCTCGGCAATGGGGATGAACAGGCCGGGCGGAATGCAGCCGCGTTCGGGATGGTCCCAACGGCATAGCGCCTCGGTCCCGACGATGCGCCCACTCGGCAGGTGGATCAGCGGCTGGTATTCCAGGCGCAACGTGTCGCTCTCGATGGCCGAGCGCAGCGCCGCCTCGATGCGCAGCCGCTCCAGCGCCGCCTCGTTCATGGTGGCGTTGGCAAACTGGTAACTTCCCCGGCCATTGCGCTTGGCCACGTACAGGGCCGAATCGGCACGGCCGAAGAGCACGTCGAAGTGCTCGCCGTCGGACGGAAACATGGCAATGCCGGCCGAGATCGACACGTTCACCGGCAGGTCGCCCAGCAGCATCGGCTTGCCCACGGCCGCGTTGAGTGCGGTCACCATGTGGGCCGCCTCGGCCGTGCCCTGCACATCGCGCAGCACGATCAAGAATTCGTCGCCGCTCAGCCGGCCGACAATGCTGCGCTCGTCGTTCACCAGGCGCAGCCGGTTGCCCACCTCGCGCAGCAACTGGTCGCCGGCGGCATGGCCGAGCGAGTCGTTCAGCGTCTTGAAGTTGTCGACGTCGATGACGATGATGGCCACCTGCTCGTGGGTGGACTTGGCGTGCTTGAGCACCAAGGTGCTGCGCAGCGCGGTCTGGGCACGGTTGGGCAGGCCGGTGATCAGGTCCTGGCTCGACAGGTAGGCAATTTTTTCTTCCGCCGCCTTGCGCGAGCTCAGGTCGGAGAACGACGCCACGTAATGCGTGATCTCGCCGTGTGAGCGCTGGTGCAACGCCGACAGCCGCATCCACTGCGGATACACCTCGCCATTCTTGCGGCGGTTCCAGATCTCGCCGTCCCAGCGGCCTTCGTCGTTCAGCGTTTTCCACATGGCCTGGAAGAACTCGGGCTCGTGCTGGCCCGACGCCAGCATGCCAGGGTCGCGGCCCAG
>JAQGNA010000243.1 GCA_028292075.1 Rhodoferax sp.
GGGACGTAGCCGATCTCGGCAATGGCCGCCTGCACCTTGGCCAGCGTGAGAGGCGGCACCCGGTCGGGGGTGTTCACGGCCCGCGAGACCGTCATCGCTGAAACACCTGCGACGCGGGCCACGTCGATCACCGTGACGCTGGCAGGCCGACGCCGGGTTTCGAGCGCGGCGGCGGAAGCGGGCAGTGGAGTGTCGAGTTTGTTGTTCATGGGCGGAATGGCAAGGCGCATTTTGACACCACGCCGGGCCATTTCGCAGCGTGCCAGAACCCTTACTGTCGAGCACATAGCCGCCAGTCGAGCTCGACAACCGGCGGCGAATGTCGTCCATTCCTACAAAGCGAAGCAAATTCTTTTTGCAAAATGCTGCAATGCACCATATTGTCCTTGGTGCTGCGAGCCGGCTTCGCTTCGACCCGGCATGTGGTCATCAGCATGGGGGGATGCAGCATGAAGGCAGGATTTCTGGGGATCGCAACGGGGCTGCTGGCCTTGTACGCGTTGCAGCCCGAGGGGGTTGCCCTGGTTGTCCTGGGAGCGCTTTACGTGGCGTTTCGCGTGGAATAGCCATCGATGTGCAAGTGACGAAGGCGCTGGCAAGACCAGCAGCAGCTTATTTCAGGGAGCCGGAATGGAAATCGGAAAACAGGAAGTGCTCGAGAGCTTGCAACGCTTCGACCTCATGCACACCGGGTGCAACGCCAACGGGCTGATGGACCGGGAATATGCGGACGAGGCGCAACGCATCGCCCGGCTTGTTTCCGACGGTAGACCGCTTCGCGAGGCAATCACGGTCACTTTCGACGAACACTTCTGGAGCGGTTGCCTCACCGAGCCCGAGCGGTCGCAGGAGCTCGAAAGACTGCTTCGCGCTCTGGGCCAGAACATCGGACACTGAGACTCCCCTCAGGCGCAATGACGCCGGCCCGCGGTAACGCCGCGGACTGCGTCCGACTCTGCATTGCTTTCGTCTCGCACATTGCCTGCTCCGAATACAAATCTTCGTCACTCGCCATTTGCCGGCCAAAAAAAAGCCCGCGCACTGGCGGGCCAAGAGGGGTCAATGGGCGGCTGGTGGCATCGGCCGCGGCAGTGCTACCACCACGGCGCCATGCCAACCCGCCCGGCCCTCATCGCTCGATGACTTCGCCCGGGCCGGCGAATGGGCACTGCCGACATCTTCAGCAGCTTTAGGCTTTCAACCGACACGCGCACTGCAACGGCCCGTCTTGAAGCGGCAGGCGGACCACCACGGCGCGCGGCGCCTCGCAACGACGCAAGGCGCATCGCGATCATGACAATACCGCCCCGGTTTCCTGCGCGATCCGCGAGAACAGCGCGAGGCTTTGCGCCACCACCTGGTCCATGTTGTAGTAACGGTAGGTTCCGAGTCGCCCGGTGAAGGTCACCCCCGGTGTGCGCTCGGCAAGCTCTTCGTAACGGCGGTACAGCGCCGCGTTCTTGGCAGCTGGAATCGGGTAGTAGGGATCGCCTTCATCGGTCGGGAATTCGCGTGTGATGCTGGTCTTTGCATGCGACTGGCCGGTGAGGTGCTTGTATTCCGTGATGCGGGTGAAAGGCACGTCGGGCGCGGGATAGTTCACCACCGCCACTGATTGCAACCAGGGCTGGTCCAGCGTGGCATGTTCAAAACGCAAGGAACGGTACGGCAGGCGGCCGTAGCAGTGGCCGAAGTATTCGTCGACCGGCCCGCAGTACACCAGGTGGCCGTGATCGACCAGGCCCTTCACGTCTTCGTAGTCGGTGTTTGGCAGGAAGGTGATGTTCGGGTGATCGAGCATGCGCTCGAACATGCGGGTGTAGCCATGCAGCGGCATGCACTGGAACTTGTCCTGAAAATAGCGGTCGTCGGCATCGGTGCGGGTGGGCACGCGGGAGGTCACCGCCTTGTCAAGCTCCGAGGCATCCACGCCCCATTGCTTGCGCGTATAACCTTCGAAAAACTTGCGGTAAAGCTCCTCGCCGACCTGGCTGATCACCACGTCACGCGAGCTCTTAATCTCCAACCCAGGCGTGGCGCGCGCGGCCAGGAACGCCGCTGCGCCAGCGGAATCGAGGTTCAGGCCATAGAGCTGATTGAGGGTGGTGAGGTTGATCGGAATCGGCACCTGCTGCCCGTCCACCTGTGCCAGCACACGGTGTTCATAAGGCCGCCACTCGGTGAACTGCGACAGGTGGTCCATCACCCGCTGGGAGTTCGTATGGAAGATGTGCGGGCCATAGCGGTGCATGAGGATGCCGGCATCGTCCAGGCAGTCGTAGGCATTGCCACCGAGGTGGCTCCGACGGTCGATCACCATCACGCGGCAATCGAGCTGGCTGGCCAGGCGTTCGGCCAGCACGCTGCCGGCAAAGCCCGCGCCGACGATCAGGTAGTCGAAGTACCCATGTTCACCGTTGCCGTGCGGCCGCTTGCCGGTGGGGCTGCCAGTGGCCATTCGGGCGGATGAAGACGGCAACCGGGTCGTGTCGGAGCGGGTGTAAGCGCGGAGGGCTTCGGTGGGGACTTGCTGCATGTTTGAATCCTTGAAGAGGTACAAACCTTCGGCAAGCCGTGTGCCCACTGTTGCGGGTGCTGCCCAGCGCCTCTGCCTGCGAGCACTGCGCAGTGTTCTGGCGGGGCAGGAGATCGGGCCAGCCAAGCTGGGCCGTGACAGTCAACAAGCGTTGACCGCCGATCAGGTGCCCGTGGTCCACCGCACCTCGAAGCGTGCGCCGCCCCGGCTTTTCATTTCCAGCATGGCGGCCTCCTTGTCGGTCAGTTTTGCCGCAACATCGCCATAGGCCAGTGTTTCGGCCTGGGCCCATGCGTCTGGCGCCGCCGTGCGATCGTCCCAGGCGCGTCGCAACGCATCGGCGCTACCAAAGAAGTTGAGCAGCGATGCGGTGAATACCGCTTCAAGGTAGCGTCCGCGCTCCAGCGTGAGTTGAGGCGCATCGACAGCCGCCACGCGGAATGCGGCAGCCTCCTCCTGGCCCGCCGTACCGGATCCACGCGGTCCGACAGCTTCGGACCCGCCTGCCGGCATGCCGGCCGATGGCTTGTCGCCGCCCGCGCTCGTTGCGTTGCTCATGTCGCATGCCTCCCTGATGAGATGCGGCCTGGCTGCTGGGATAGGTCACTTCAGCTAACCCGGCCGTAAATCCTTGCCGTAATACTTACCACCCGTGCAAACAACGGCACGAGGCCAACCGTGGCATGCAAGGCAACGGGGGCCGCTTCAATCCGCGCCAGGGGAAGTCGCGCTCGCAGAACCACCAAACGGCAACACCATCGTCTGCAATGCCGTCGTCAACCCGACCGACTGCAGTGCATAGCGGGTCTGCGGGGCAACGACGACCAGGTCGCCAGGCTCCAGCTCCAGCGTCACATGGACGTCGTCTGGCGCTTTTGCCAACAGATGCACCCACAGCCTGCCGCTCATGCATTGCAGCGTCATCTCGGCATCGACCGCGTGCTCAGGCGTGTCTTCGCCATTGGGCAGCACGATGTGCAACAACTCGAGCGCCCCCGTCTTGATGAGCGCGCGGCTCAGGGTTGCGGTCTCGTCCGTCGGCGCCAGCCGGATCACTTCATGCGGTCGATGATGGTTGAGGGCCATGGACTGGGTTGTCGTTGTTGACCGTCTGCACCGGGCAATCCAGGTGCCCGCGCCCCTGTCAGCGCAGGCCTCTGGTTGCGGCGCAGATCGCCTCGATCGGGAACTTGGGCGTGCGGTCGACATACAGCAAGCCGTTGGCCTCCTGAAAAGTGTCCGTGAA
>JAQGNA010000249.1 GCA_028292075.1 Rhodoferax sp.
AACCCGGTATGCCGTCGGTGCCCACCACGAAGTTGTAGGGCAGGCCTTCGTCGCCGTGGGCGTCGAGAAACAGGTCGACACCGGTCTTCAGCATGCGCTCGCGCACCAGCAGCACCTCGGGCGATCGGTCGGCGCCGGGCTCGGCCCATTCGCGGTTCAGGTTCACGCCCAGCCCGTTGGTGCGCAGGTTGCCACGCACGGCGCCATCGGGGTTCATGTTGGGCACGACGTGGAATTCGGCGTGCTGCAGGAGCTTGCGGCTCACCGGGTCGTCGGCATCGAGCAGGCGCTCGAGAAAACCTTCGACAAACCATTCCGCCATGGTCTCGCCAGGATGTTGCCGGGCGATCAACCACACCTTTCGCAGCATGGCATCGGCCGGCAGCCCCGGCTCGCGCACGCGCAGCAGCGTCATGTCGCGGCCCTCGGCCGTGCTGCCCAGGTGTTGCAGCGTGACCAGTTCGGAAGACGCCGCCGAGCCGAGCAGATCGAGATGCCGCTCGTGCGAGTAAGGCTCGAAGTAGGCGAAATACACCGTGTTGGCCTCCGGCGTCAGCGTCGCCGTGAGTTCGGTGCCGTCGTAACTGGTGTCGATGCGCGTCCAATGCTGGCGGTCGGCGCTGGTGGCCACGCGGTATCCGTCCCAGCCCTTCGGGTAGGCGCACTGGCCCGCGTTGAGAAAGCGCAACCGCAGCGGTATGCCCGCCGCGCCGTGCAGCGCAAAGTAAAACCACTGCGCGAATTCGCTGGCGTTGTCGGCCGGGATGCGCAGCTGGATGTTCTGCGGATCGACCAGTTCAACCACCTCGATCGCGCCGGCGTCGAACCGGGAAGAAATGGCGAGGCTTGCTGGTGACATGGGCATGGGCATGGGTTTGAAGGGAGAGGGGCTTGGTTAGAAGAGGCAGGAAAATGCGCCTCGGAAGCGCGCGAACGGTCAGGGTGCGGAAGCAAGATCATTGTCGGCCCGCGCGCGCACCCAGGCCTGCGCCGCGTCGGCATCGAGAGGCCGCGAAAGCAGATAGCCCTGGTACTCGTCGCAGCCGAGGCTCTGCAGCAGCGCCATCTGGGCCGGCGTCTCCACGCCCTCCGCCACGGTCAACAGCTTCAGACTTCGCGCCATCTGCACGATCGCGGTGGTGATGGCCACGTCGTCGCCGTCCCCCGGAATGTCGCGCACGAAGGAGCGATCGATCTTCAGCTTGTCGATCGGATAACGCTTGAGGTAGGCCAGCGACGAATAGCCGGTGCCGAAGTCGTCGATGGCCAGCATCACGCCCAGCGACTTCAGCGCGCGAAGCGTCTCGAAGGCAAAGCCGCCAGGCTCCATCAGCACCGACTCGGTGATCTCGATCTCGAGGTACTGCGGCGCCAGCCCGGTGGAGGCCAGCACGGCCTTGACATTTTCCACCAGGTCGCGCTGCCGGAACTCGATGGCCGACAGGTTGACCGCCACCGGCACCAGCGGCCAGCCGTCATCGTGCCATGACTTGAGTTGCCGGCAGGCCTCGGACAGCACCCAGCGGCCGATGCCGGCGATCAGCCCGCGTGCCTCGGCAAACGGCACAAAGGCGTCCGGCGCGAGCAGGCCGCGCACCGGATGGCGCCAACGCACCAGCGCCTCCACACCGACCAGCCGGCCGTCGCGCAGCGCGCATTGGGGCTGGTAGTGCAGCACGAACTCGTTGCGCAGCAGGGCTTCGCGCAGCTGGCCCTCGAGGTGCAGCGCCTCGAAGGCCCGCTGCGACATGTCGGGCGTGAAGAACTGGTAGTTGCTGCGCCCGCTGTCCTTGGCGTGGTACATGGCGGCGTCCGCATGGCGCACCAGCTCGTCGGCCGTGTCGCCGTGCTCGGGGAACATGCCGATGCCGATCGAGGGCGATACCGACAGCCGGTGCCCCTCGATCACCACCGGTTCGTTCACCACCACCAGAAGCTTGTCAGCGACCGATGACACATCGGCGCGGGTACCGGCGTCTGGCAGCACGACCAAAAATTCATCGCCGCCGAGCCGGTAGACGGTGTCGGTCTCGCGGACGGCCGCGCTCAGGCGCCGCGCCATCTCGCAGAGAAGCTGGTCGCCTGCGTGGTGGCCGAGCGAATCGTTCACCGTCTTGAAATGGTCGAGGTCGATGAACAGCACTGCCGCGTTGGCGGCCCGGCGCCGCGCCATGGCCAACACCAGCGCCAGCCGCTCCTTCAGCGACGTGCGGTTGGGCAGCTCGGTCAACGGGTCGTGCATGGCCAGGAACTCGATGCGGCGCTGCGCCTCCTTGCGGGCGGTGATGTCGCGCACCACCACGATGCGGTGGACCTGGCCTTTGAGCAGCAGCGACTTGCCCACCATCTCGACGGGAATCTCATGGCCGTCCTTGTGAATGAGCGCCGTCTCGTAGGGGTCTTCGCGCCCCGCCGCCAGGTAGTCGATCGACACCTGGCGCCAGGCCGGCGGCACGAAGTCCATGGTGTAGCGGCCGAGCAGGTCTTCCAGGGTGTAGCCCGTGGTGGCCATCAGCGCGGCATTGGCGTCGGTGATGACGCCTTGCAGATGGAACACGATGCCTTCGTTGGTGACTTCGGCAAACGAACGCAGCCGCTCTTCGCTGTCGCGCAGGGCCTGCTCGGCCTGCACATGGTGGCTGATGTCGTTGACCAGCACGACGATGCCCGCCTGCGGGCCCGGGCTGTCGGAGCCCTCCAGCGGCGGCAGGTGCGGAATCAGGTTGACCTCGATCACCCGGGTCTCGCCGCTGGGCAGTCGCTGCTCGCGGGTGTACTGCACCGCGGCACCGTTGCGGGCCCGTGCGATGTGCGGCTCGATGATCTCCCAGGTGGCTTCGCCCACGGCCGTACGCAAGGTCTGGCCGACGATGGACGAAGGCGTCCAGCCGTAGTCGTCGGCATAGCGCCGGTTGGCGAAGGCGCAGCGCAGCGAAGGCAGTTCGTAATAGGCCATGAGCGCCGGCACCGCGTCGGCGATGAGCCGGGTGATGGCCTCGCACGACGCGTGCGGGCCGTCGGGGGCGGAGGCGCCCGATGTCGCATTGACCAAGCCCGGCGAACCGGCCCATTCAGCCATGGAGCATCCTTGTTGTCGAGAGCGTGGTAAGGCCGGATCGCCGATCGAGAAGCCACCATTCTGCCCCAGCGCCGGCTGCAGGAGTGTCAGTGCGTCGACACCGCCAGCGTTACAGCGTCGTGGCAAGGTCGCGCGGCAGGGCAAGAGAGCGCCAATACGTCACGGCGTCATATCCTCGCCTGAGGACATGGCCGCCGCCGCAGCGCCGTCAGGACAATGCCGGTGCCAGCCGCCTGTAGGCATGCAGGTGCCGTAGAGCGGCCTGGATGTCGCCGATCTGCTCCTTCAGCCGCGCCAGGTTGTAGTGCGCGTCGCGGAAGCTCTCGTCATTTGCGATGCAGCGCGTGTAGCTATGGATCGCCTCGGTCACGCGGCCATCGTCTTCCTGGGCCAGCGCCAGGTTGAACCAAAGCGCTGGCGCCATGTGGCCCCGCGCCAACGCCTGCTCGTAGATTTCGATGGCCTCGGCGCAACGCCCGCTGTCGCAGAGCATCGCGCCCAGGCTGAGAAAGGCGTCCACCGCGGTGGGATCGGCTGCGATCGCGCGGCGGTAGGCGGCCTCGGCGCGCTGCGGGCTGGCGGCTTCGAGCGCACTGCCGTGGGCCAGCCAGCCGGCGGCGTCGCACGCAACTTCGGTGCGGGATGGCAACAAGGCCACCGCGCCATTGACCTGCGCCACTTCGAAGTCGAGCACCAGTTGCCCGGTTTCCGCGACCCAGGCGGCGCCCCGGTCGCGCACCGTGACGTCCGATCCGGTGGCGGTGATGCGCAGGCCGGTGAGAGGGCATTCGGGTGGCAGGCTGCTTCGCAGGCCCGCCAGGGCGGCGACGATCTTCCGCGGTGGAATGCGCGCCGCCTGGAGCGCCGCCGCCGTGCGCAACAGCACCAGGTCGGCGAATTCGAAGCGCAATTCGCCCCGCGCGCCCCGGCCGGGCGCCACGAAGCCGGCGGCCATCAGGCCCGAAATCACCGAACGCGAGAGACCGACCAGGCCCTGCACTTCGCGCAACGAATAGGCGGTGGCCATGGCGCGCCCGTCTGCTGCGGTCATTTCCTCACGCGCCGCGGCTGAGCGGCCGTGGCTGCCGGCTCTACAGGCTTGGCTGGCTTGGCGGTACGCCGTGCGCCCTTGCGCTCGCCCGCCGGCAGCAGCGGCGTGACCGCGCCCTTGCCGGGCAACGTGGCGGTCGTCAGCCAGGCCGGCCCGGCGGGCTTGGCCGCGCCGCCAACCGGCCGCTTGCCCAGGCTCGCCCGCAGCGCCTCCATCAGGTCGATCACCTGGCCCGAGGTCGGCTGCTCGTCGTGCGTCACGGCCACCACCTGCTTGCCGCTGATCTTCTCGTCGATCGCGGCGAGGATGCGCTTCTTCTCCTCGTCCTCGAAGCGGGCCGGGTCATAGTGGTCTTCGGAGATCTGGTCGATGAGCTGCAGGGCCAGCTGCAGCTCGGCAGGCGTGACCGCGGCGGACTCGATGTCGAGGTCCTTCAGCGAGCGCACCTCCTGCGCGTAGAGCAGCTGCTGCAGCACCATGCCACCTTCCGCCGGCCGGATCTGAACCACATGCTGCCGAGATTTCCAGGCCCATCTCGCCAGGGCACAACGTCCGCTTTGGCGCATGGCCTCGCACAGCAGCGCATACGGCTTGCCCCCGCGTTTGTCGGGCGCCAGCAGGTAGGGCTTGTCGTAATACAGGGGGTCGACCGACTTCTCGGGGATGAACGCCACGATCTCGACCACATGGCTGCTTTCGTCCTCCAGGGCGACCAGCTCCTCGGGCTTGAAGATCACGAAGTGGTCTTTCTCGAACTCATAGCCCTTCACCATCTCGGACCGCGGCACCACCTTCTGCGTCTTCTCGGACACGTACTGCTGCTTGAGCCGCGCGCCGTCCGGCGCCAGAAGGTTGAAGCGCACGCCGGACGCGCTCTCCGTGGCCGAATAGAGACGCACCGGAATCGACACGAGGCCGAAACTGAGCGTGAGTGAAGCGATCGAGCGTGCCGCCATCGAGGTCTCCCGTTCATGCGTACCTTGGGGCCAGGCCGCATGGCCATGCCTGCCGCCAGCTTAGAACGCCGCCCGGCCCGGCGCAACCGCTGTCCAGCGGGGCTGCTGTAAGACATGGCCTTGAATCGCCGGCACCGGCGTGAGCGCAAGGCGCGGATCTCATCACATGATGACCGCGCCACGGGGCGCTGGCCTATCATGGGCCGCCGCAGCCTCGAACCCATCCATATGACCACGCTCACCATCCGGCGACAAGTTGCCGGCCTCCTCGGCTGGCTTGCCGCCAGCTTCATCGCCGGCGGCATCGGGGCCTTTGCGTCGGCCAACGCCGGCCGCTTCTACGGCCAGTTGACGCAGCCCGCATGGGCGCCGCCGGCCTGGCTGTTTGGCCCCGTGTGGAGCGTGCTCTACGTGATGATGGCCGTGGCCGCCTGGCTGGTGTGGCGCCGCCACGGCTTCGGCGGCGCGGGAGCGGCGCTGCGGCTGTTCCTGGTGCAGCTGGTCGCGAACGCCCTGTGGACCTGGCTCTTCTTCGTGTGGCACCAGGGCGCGCTCGCGCTGGCGGAAATCGTGCTGCTGTGGCTGCTGATCGCGGCCACCATCGCCGCTTTCTGGCGGTTGCACCGCGTGGCGGCGCTCTTGCTGCTGCCCTACCTGGCCTGGGTGAGTCTTGCCACGGCGCTCACGCTGGCGCTGTGGCGGGCCAACCCCACGGTGCTCGGCTGAACGGCTTGCCGGCTTGCCTCAAAATAGCGCCCTTTGTTCCTTCGCCATCTGTGCCATCTTCAAAATGACCGACACCACTTCTTCCACGCCCGCAACGGTCGCCGATTCCACGGGCCCCGACACCACGACTGCCACGGCCACGGCCACGGCGCGTCCGCCGTTGCCCGACCACCTCTCGGTCGATCCGCGCAGCCCGCACCACATCGCCGCCATCTTCGAGCACGACATCGGCATCCGCTTCAACAACCAGGAGCGCATGGACGTGGAGGAATACTGCATCAGCGAAGGCTGGGTGAAG
>JAQGNA010000281.1 GCA_028292075.1 Rhodoferax sp.
AAGAAGGCCAGGCGGCGCACGGTGCGCATGGCGCCCACGTTGCACATGACGCACATGGCGCCGCGGCTGCGCATGCCACCCCGGCCAAGCATGCGTCTCACGACGACCACGCACACCACGGCGACCACAAGCCGCATGAGTCGCCATGGGTGGTCACGGTGCCGCTGATCCTGCTGGCGATTCCTTCGGTGGTGATTGGCTTCCTGGCCATCGAGCCCATGCTGTTCGGTGGGTTCTTCAAGGGTGCCATCACCTTCGACCTCGAAAAGCATCCGGCGATGGAAGAGATGGCGCAGGCATTCCACGGTCCGCTGCAGATGGCCCTTCACGGCTTCACGACCATGCCGTTCTGGCTGGCCCTGGCGGGCGTGGTCAGTGCCTACTACATGTACATGATCAACCCGGCGCTGCCCGCGGCCATCAAGCGCATGGCGCAGCCGATCTACACGCTGCTCGAGAACAAGTATTACCTCGACTGGTTCAATGAAAACGTGATCGCCCGCGGCACGCGTGGACTGGGCACGGTGCTGTGGAAGGTGGGCGACCGCGCCATCATCGACGGCGGCATCGTGAACGGCTCCTGGAAGCTGGTGGGCTGGGTTTCCGGCGTGGTGCGCTGGTTCCAGACCGGCTTCATCTACCACTACGCGCTGGTCATGATCATGGGTATTTTTGTGGCGATGACGTATTTCATCCTGCTCAACAAATAGAGGAACAAGAAAAATGGGATTGTTGAGCCTTGCGATCTGGACGCCTGTCTTTTTCGGCGTCGTACTGCTGGCACTGGGGCGTGATGACCAGGCCAAAGCCGTGCGTTGGGTCGCCCTGATCGGTGCCTTCATCAGCCTGCTGGTGACGCTGCCGCTGTACAGCCGCTTCCAGCTGGACACCTCCGCCATGCAGTTCGTCGAGAACGCGAGCTGGATCGAGCGGTTCAATGTGAACTACCACCTCGGTGTGGACGGCATCTCGGTGTGGTTCGTCATCCTGACGGCCTTCATCAACCTGATCGTCGTGATTGCCGGTTGGGAAGTGATCACCCAACGCGTCAACCAGTACATGGGCGCCTTCCTCATCTTGAGCGGCCTCATGATCGGCGTGTTCAGCGCGCTGGATGGCATCCTGTTCTACACCTTCTTTGAAGCCACACTGATCCCGATGTACCTCATCATTGGCATCTGGGGCGGCCCGAACAAGATCTACGCGGCCTTCAAGTTCTTCCTGTACACGCTGCTCGGTTCGCTCCTGATGCTGGTCGCGCTGATCTTCCTGTACACCAAGTCCGGCGGCAGCTTCGACATCGCCACCTGGCACCAGCTGCGCCTCAGCAGCAGCGCGCAGACCCTGTTGTTCTTCTCCTTCTTCGCTGCCTTCGCCGTGAAGGTGCCCATGTGGCCGGTGCACACCTGGCTGCCCGACGTGCACGTCGAGGCGCCCACTGGCGGCTCCGCGGTGCTGGCGGCCATCATGCTGAAGCTCGGGGCCTACGGCTTCCTGCGCTTTTCGATGCCCATCGCCCCTGATGCTTCCCGCGAATGGGCCTGGCTGATGATCGGCCTGTCGCTCATCGCGGTGATCTACGTCGGCATGGTCGCGCTCGTGCAGCAGGACATGAAGAAACTGGTGGCCTATTCGTCGGTGGCCCACATGGGTTTCGTGACCCTCGGCTTCTTCATCTTCAACGACCTGGGTGTCTCTGGCGCCATCGTGCAGATGATCTCGCACGGTTTCGTGTCGGGTGCCATGTTCCTTTCGATCGGCGTGCTGTACGACCGTGTGCATTCCCGCGACATCGCGGCCTACGGCGGCGTGGTCAACACCATGCCGAAATTCGCCGCATTCTCGTTGCTGTTCGCCATGGCCAACTGCGGCCTGCCGGGTACGGCCGGTTTCGTGGGTGAGTGGATGGTGATCCTGGGCGCCGTCAAGGCCAACTTCTGGATCGGCTTCGCCTCGGCGACCGCATTGATCTTCGGCGCGGCCTACACCCTCTGGATGTACAAGCGCGTGTACCTCGGTCCGGTGGGCAATGAGCACGTTCGCGAGCTCAAGGACATCAATGGACGCGAATTCACCATGCTGGCCTTGCTTGCCATCGCGGTGATGGTGATGGGCCTGTACCCCAAGCCGTTCACCGACGTGATGGAAGTGTCGGTGGCCGACCTCCTGAAGCACGTGGCCATCTCCAAACTGAACTGACCCCGCTGAATTGAGAGACAGAAGATGATTGACAAAATCAGTTGGATCACGGTTTACCCGGAGCTCGTGCTCCTGGTCATGGGCTGCGTGATCGCCCTGGTCGACCTGGGCGTCAAGAGCCCACGCCGCACCGCCACTTATGTGTTGACGATGCTGACGCTGGCCGTCGTCGCCGCGCTGCAGGCCTCGTATGCCGTCGGCCAGACGACGCTCTACGGCTTCGGCAACATGGTCGTCAGCGACCCGATGGGCAACTGGCTCAAGTGCTTCTCGGCGCTGGCCGTGATGGTCACGCTGGTCTATGGCCGGCCTTATTCGGCGGACCGCGGGATGCTGCGCGGCGGAGAGATCTTCACGCTCAGCCTGTTCTCCCTGCTCGGCATGTTCGTCATGATCTCGGGCAACAACTTCCTGATCATCTACATGGGCCTGGAACTGCTGACGCTGTCCAGCTACGCCCTGGTCGCCTTGCGCCGCGACAACGCCACCGCAAGCGAGGCCGCCATGAAGTACTTCGTGCTCGGCGCCATGGCCTCCGGCTTCCTGCTGTACGGCATTTCCATGATGTACGGCGCCACCGGTTCGCTCGACATCACCGAAGTGGCCAAGGCCATTGCGGCCGGCCATGTGAACCACCAGGTGCTGGTGTTCGGCCTCGTGTTCGTGGTGGCGGGCTTGGCGTTCAAGCTTGGCGTCGTGCCTTTTCACATGTGGATTCCCGACGTTTACCAGGGCGCGCCGACCTCGGTTACCCTGATGATCGCCGGTGCCCCCGAGCTGGCCGCCTTCGCTCTGGCCATCCGCCTGCTGGTGGAAGGCATGCTGCCCCTGGCCATCGACTGGCAGCAGATGCTGGTGGTG
>JAQGNA010000284.1 GCA_028292075.1 Rhodoferax sp.
ACGTGAACGCATCCACCCAGAAACTCAACCTCACCGGTGCCGCCGGAATTATCGAAGCCGTTCTTGACGCACCCGCGCTTCCCGACGGGCAACTGCCGCGCGGCGTGGCGGTGGTGGCGCATCCGCATCCGCTTTTTGCCGGCACCATGGACAACAAGGTGGTGCAGACCCTGGCCCGCGCCTTCGTGGCCTGCGGCTGGAGCGCGGTGCGCATTAATTTTCGGGGCGTCGGCGCCACCCAGGGCGTGTACGACGAAGGCCGGGGCGAGATGGAAGACCTGCTGGCCGTCGTCGGCCAGATGGCGCCTTCAGGCACGCCCCTGGCGCTCGCCGGCTTCTCGTTCGGCGCCTTCGTCACCACGCATGCCATGCAGGCGCGGTGGGCCGTGCGTCCGGTCGAGAAGCTGGTGCTGGTGGGGACGGCGGCTTCGCGTTTCGCGGTGGCCAACGTGCCTTCGGATGCGCACGAGCGCACGCTGGTCGTGCACGGCGAGGCCGACGACACGGTGCCACTGGCGTCCGTCATGGACTGGGCCCGGCCGCAGACGCTTCCTGTGACGGTCGTCCCGGGGGGCGGGCACTTCTTTCACGGACAATTGCCGCTTCTGAAAAATCTGGTGGTGCGCCACCTGCAGTCCTGAACCAACTGGCGCCGGACGCTCTTCGCCCGGCCCGGGGCAGCATCAAGGCCGACGCCGACGAAAAGGCCGCGGTCGGCCTGTCAGGCCTCTGCACTCCTTCATTTTTGAGCCCGTCCCAATCCCATTCATGAACCTTTACCTGAAGGCGCTCGCTGCGTCCGTTCTTGCACTGTCTCTCGCCGTTGCCGCGATCGCGCAACCGATGCAGGGGCCGGAGATCGCTGCCAGGTCCTACCTGGTGCTGGACATCACGTCGAACCAGATGCTGCTCGAAAAAGACGCCGACTCGCCGGTCGAGCCCGCGTCGCTCACCAAGCTCATGACGCAGTACCTGGTGTTCGACGCGCTGAAGTCCAAAAAGCTCGACTTGAAGCAGACGCTGCCGATCAGCGAGCGCGCCTGGCAGATGCCCGGCTCGCGCATGTTCATCGACCCCAAGATGCAGGTGCCGGTGGACGACCTCATCAAGGGCATGATCGTGCAGTCGGGAAACGACGCCACCATGGCCCTGGCCGAGGCGGTGGGTGGGTCGGCCGAGCGCTTCGTCCAGCTGATGAACGAGCAGGCGAAAGCCCTGGGCCTCAAGTCCACCATTTACAAGAATCCCGAAGGCCTTGCCGAACCGGGCCACATGACGACCGCGCGCGACCTCAGCATCCTTGCCACCCGGCTGATACACGACTTCCCTGAGTACCTGCCCTACTACGCGATCAAGAAATACCGCTACCTTGGCACGCCGACCACCAACGACACGAACCGCAACACATTGCTGTTCCGCGACCCGACCGTCGACGGCCTCAAAACCGGTCACACCAATGCCGCAGGCTACTGCATGGTCGCCACCGCCAAGCGCGAATTCCCCAACCTGGCGGCCCCAGGCGCCGCTACCGGCAGCCGCCGCATCCTGACCATCGTGCTTGGCACGGCCAGCGAAACTGCCCGCGCCAACGAGTCGCAGAAGCTGCTGAACTGGGGCTACACGGCGTTCGAGGCGGTGAAATTGTTCGACGCCAACCAGCCGGTCGCCACGCTTGAGGTCTGGAAGGGCGCCGGGAACACGTTGAAGATCGGCCGCACGGAACCCATCATTGTGTCGGTGCCCGCCGGCAGCGCCGCCAAAGTCAAAACGCAGCTGTCGCGGCCTGATCCGCTGGTCGCGCCGTTCACCAAGGGGCAGCGCATCGGTGCGCTGAAAGTGTCCGTCGCCGGCCAGCCGTTCATGGAAGTTCCCCTGCAAGCGCTTGAAGGTGTCGAGCAGGCGGGCATCTTCGGCCGCGCCTGGGATGCGGTTCGGCTGTGGATCAAGTAATACCGGCCAACCGCATAAGTGAACGCCCGCCTACATGGGGTGGCGACTGCTGTTCGGAACCCTGAGCGGTGCTGTCGCGGCAAACCACCCGTGCACCGCCTTGCAGCCGTTGCGCCGAAAAGCTATACTCGAAGGCTTTTCGGAATATTCCGAAGGGATTCTCGTTTTCACGTTTTTCAGTCACGTTCTCACGTTTAGGAACGTTTCACGTTTAAGGAGGCTTCAGTGCCAACCATCAATCAATTAGTTCGTCAGGGCCGCGAGGTCGAGACGATCAAGTCGAAAAGCCCGGCGATGCAGAACTCGCCGCAGCGCCGCGGCGTCTGCACCCGTGTCTACACCACGACGCCAAAGAAGCCTAACTCGGCTTTGCGTAAAGTCGCCAAGGTGCGCCTGACCAACGGTTTCGAAGTCATTTCGTACATCGGCGGTGAAGGTCACAACCTGCAGGAACACAGCGTGGTGCTGGTCCGCGGCGGCCGTGTCAAGGATTTGCCAGGTGTGCGTTATCACATCGTGCGCGGTTCGCTCGATCTGCAAGGCGTGAAAGACCGCAAGCAGTCGCGTTCCAAGTACGGCGCGAAGAAGCCCAAGGCCAAGTAAGCCAATCGCCTGCTCGCAGGTGGTAAGAAGAATTCGGTGTTGTTTCCCGCGTGGCGCGGAGATTCAACGTAGTGACCCGCTGTGGGTCGAGTAAGTAAAGACCATGATGGTCTTTGCGGTGTCTGCCAAGACGCCAACTGAAGCAATCAAGAGGTGAAAAAATGCCACGTCGTCGCGAAGTTCCTAAACGTGAAATCCTGCCCGATCCAAAGTTTGGCAATGTCGAGCTGTCCAAATTCATGAACGTGATCATGGAAGGCGGCAAGAAAGCTGTTGCAGAGCGCATCATTTACGGTGCCCTCGAATTCATCGAGAAGAAGAACCCCGGCAAAGACCCGGTTGAAGCCTTCACCCTGGCCATCAACAACGTCAAGCCGATGGTCGAAGTGAAGTCCCGCCGTGTCGGCGGTGCCAACTACCAGGTGCCTGTCGAAGTGCGCCCGGTTCGTCGCCTGGCCTTGTCCATGCGTTGGTTGAAAGAAGCCGCCCGCAAGCGCGGCGAGAAGTCCATGTCGCTGCGCCTGGCGAATGAACTGATGGAAGCCACGGAAGGCCGTGGCGGCGCAATGAAGAAGCGCGATGAAGTGCACCGCATGGCCGAAGCCAACAAGGCTTTCTCGCACTTCCGCTTCTAAGAGTTTGCAAGAACTGTCCTAACCCTAGGTCACTCGGCAGCAAGCCCGCACCACCGTTCACGGATGGCGGGCTTGTTGCTTTAACGAAAGAGAACTATGGCTCGCCATACCCCCATTGAGCGCTATCGCAACATTGGTATCTCCGCGCACATCGATGCCGGCAAGACCACCACGACCGAGCGCATCCTGTTTTACACCGGCGTGAACCACAAGATTGGTGAAGTGCACGACGGCGCGGCCACCATGGACTGGATGGAGCAGGAGCAGGAGCGTGGCATCACGATCACCTCGGCTGCCACCACCTGTTTTTGGAAGGGAATGGACACGTCCCTTCCCGAGCACCGCATCAACATCATCGACACCCCCGGCCACGTCGACTTCACGATTGAAGTCGAGCGTTCCATGCGCGTGCTCGATGGCGCCTGCATGGTGTATTGCGCCGTGGGCGGCGTTCAGCCTCAGTCGGAAACCGTCTGGCGCCAGGCCAACAAGTACAAGGTACCGCGTCTGGCCTTCGTCAACAAGATGGACCGCACCGGTGCCAACTTCTTCAAGGTCGTCGACCAGATGAAGCTGCGCCTGAAGGCCAGCCCTGTGCCCATGGTCATTCCAATCGGTGCCGAAGAAAACTTCACCGGCGTGGTCGACCTGATCAAGATGAAAGCCATCATCTGGGACGAAGCTTCGCAAGGCATGAAGTTCGAATACAAGGAAATTCCTGAGGAGCTCGTCGAGCTTGCACAGGAATGGCGCGAGAAGATGGTCGAAGCGGCCGCCGAAGCGTCCGAAGAGTTCATGAACAAGTACCTTGAAGAAGGCACTCTGACCGAAGACGAAATCAAGCTGGGCATCCGCACGCGCACCATCGCCAGCGAAATCCAGCCGATGTACTGCGGTTCGGCTTTCAAGAACAAGGGCGTTCAGCGCATGCTCGACGCCGTCATCGAATTCATGCCGTCGCCAGTGGACATTCCACCGGTCAAGGGCATGGACGAAGATGAAGCGCCTGTCGAACGCAAGGCCGATGACAACGAGAAATTCTC
>JAQGNA010000156.1 GCA_028292075.1 Rhodoferax sp.
GCAGCGCGGACACCAGGGCGGCGCGGTCGCGGATGTCGCCTTCGACGATGCGAGGTGTCTTGCCCGTGATGCGGCCCACCCGCACCAGCGCTTCGGCCTGGCTGTTGCTGAAGTTGTCGAACACCACGACCTCATGGCCGGCGTTCAGCAGTTCAACGCAGATGTGTGTGCCGATGTAGCCGGCCCCGCCTGTCACCAGAATCATAGATAAGCCTTTCGAACAACAGAAATACAAAAGAGAGATGACCGGCGTCGCCAGCCCATGGCAAAGAATTATGGCGGGAAAGCCGTTGCCCGCACCGGCCCCGCAGCAGCCGCTCGACCATGGCCATCGGCCGTTCGCAGGCTCACAATGCCGCAGGTTGGCCGCCGGCCCAAGACCGGGCCGGCGCATGCCTGGAGTTCTGCCATGAAGAAACAGATTGTTCTTTTCATCGACGGCACCTGGAACGAACCCTCCACGTCGGCGCCGACGCATGTGTGGACGCTGTTCCGGCTGGCCCATCACGGCGGTCTGGCCGACGGCAGCATGCAGTTGCTGTACTACCTGCCCGGCGTGGGCACCGACATCGCGCAGAGCCAGCCCGGCGGCGCCGGCATGCCGTCGCATGGCCATCATGCGGCAGGGCCAACCGACCCCGCCATCCAGCGGCACGGCGAACACGCGCCGTGGCACCGGCAGGTGCTCCGCAAGCCGCTCGGCGGCGGCCTCGGCGAAGGCACGGCCGAGCGCATCCGCGAGGCCTACGCCTTCCTCTGCAGCCAATACCAGGCCGGCCGTGGCGACGCCGTGTTCGTCTTCGGCTTCAGCCGTGGCGCCTATGCCGTGCGCTCCCTGGCCAACTTCGTCTCGCGCATCGGCTTGCTGATGGCGGACCACTTGGCGCATGTGGCCGAGGCCTACCGGCTGTACGAATCGGGCGGCGACGCGGAAGACAGCGCCTTCGCCGCCTTCGTCATGCCACTTACCGGCAGGCTGCTGCGCAGTGGCGACGACCCGGACGCGCTGCGCATCCACTTCCTCGGCGTGTGGGACACGGTGGGCGCCATGGGCCTGCCCTGGCGGCAGGACAAGTTCGAGGCGCGGCACACCGAGTTCAGCCTTTCCGCCCTGCCACCGAACACCATGACGGCGCGCCATGCCCTTGCCCTGCACGACCTGCGCCAGCGCTTTGCACCGCTGCTGTGGACCGAAGGCCCTGGCCACGGCGACCTGGTGCAGATGTGGTTCGCCGGTGGCCATGCCGACATCGGCGGGGGCCATCCTGTGGCCGATGCGGCGCTGGGCGAAAACGCGCTGCGCTGGATGATCGACGAAGCCGTCCGAAGCGGCCTGCGGATCGACGCGGGCCGGCTTGCGGCGCGCCAGGCCCCGCCCTCGCCCGACGAGGCGCCGCCACGGCTGCACTGCGGGCTGGAGGGCAAGTTTCGCTTGTTCCCGCCGGTCGTCCGCGTTGTGCCCGGCCGCGCGCTGGCGGGCGAAGAAAACTCCTCCCAGGCCTTGCAGGTGCACCCAAGCCTGGCGTCCTATCTTCTGCGCCCGGCCGGGCAGCGGCTGCAGCTCTACCGGGGCCGGCGCAAGGTGATGGCCATGCTGCTGCAGGTGGACCAGACCGCGCTGCGCCTGCGCGTCTGGCTGGCCGCGCGAAGCGGCACGCCCGCCGTGTCAACGCCCGGCGACATGCACGGCACCGCGCCGGCGCGCGCGCTCTTCGATGCTTGCTGGGCCGGGCTGTGCACCGACGATCTGCTGCGGGCCGCAGTGGTGGTGCAGGGCATGCAGCCGGCGCCGGCGGCCAACGGCGACGCCGTCGTCCCACCTTGCCCGATGCCATCGAAGGAAGAAGCGGCAAGGGCCATCGCGCTCTGGACGCTGGCGGCCGAAGAGCACCTGGCCTCGCGGCTCGCGCGCGAGGTGGCGGCAACGATAGCGGCCGCTGCGCGCCGGCCGCGCCAGCTGCGTGATCGCGCGCATGTGGCGGCCCACATGGCCCTGCTGCAACACGCGGGTGCCATCCAGGACGCCCTTCTCGCCAGCGTGGACCTGCTGCCGCCGCGGGCGGCGGCGCTGGCCGTGGCGGCGGTGGCCGACCTGTCCGGCAACCTGCGGCGGCAGTGGCACGAGATCGACCTGGGTCCGCTGGTCATCGGCCGTTGACACCGATGTAGCCGAGGCCGACGTGGAACCGGTGGCGCACGCTCAGTACGTCAGGCCGAAGCCGAACGGGTACAACGTGTCCTTGGCCGGGTAGCCGGGCACGTCGGGCTGGTTGTCGATCACCGCCTGCAGGTTGTTGGCCAGCGCGAAGGGCATGCGGCCCTGCGGCTTGAACTTGCCGCTCAGCACGTCGAGCAGCGCCGTGTTGCTGACGCCGAAGCCGGCCACGATGGCACCGGCGTTCTTCAGGCCGCTGGCATCGTCCATCACATAGGGCTGGCGGAAGTAGATGCTCAGCACCGTCTTCTTTGCGCCCACCTCGTTCATCACCGCCTGGATGTCGGCCAGCTTGGGCGAGACCTGCCACGACTGCGAAGCGGCCATGGTGCTGAAGGAGATGTTGCTGGCCTCCCAGGGGAAGGAGCCGCCGAAGTTCACGCCGTTGTCCAACCCGGTCGGGTCGGCCGCGCCATAGGGCTTGCCGGTGATGGGGCTGATGTAGGCCGGATTGGCGCCGGTGGCCGGGTCGGTGCTCTTGTACAGCGCGGTGGCCGAGCGCGGATTGGACACCTCGACGCGGATCACCGCATAGTCGGCGCCAGCGGCGCTCGGGCGCACACCGTTGACCAGGGCCTCGCCGTCGGTCACGGTGTAGCCGTATTTCTCGACGTCCGCCTTGGCCATGCCCATGGTGTAGACCTTGGCGCCCGCCTTCAACGGCAAGGTCTTGTCCTGGTTCTGCAGCAGCGTGACCGACTTGCGCTGGACTTCCATGCCCTTGGCGCGGTTGGCGTCGCTGCCGATGGCGGCAGTGGCCAGGTTGGCGTCGACATACGGGTTCTCGAACAGGCCGAGCTGAAACTGCTCCTTCAGCAGGCGTCGCGCCGCCTCGTTGACGCGCTCGATCGTCACCAGCTTGGCGTTCACCAGGTCGACGATGGTCTTCACGTTGTTGAAGCCCGACAGCGTCTCCGTGCCGCCGTTGATGGCCGTGGCCACCCGTTCCGGCACGGTCTTGTTCTCGAGGCCCCAGGCGCGGTCGTTGATGACGCCGGTGTCGGAGTTCACATAGCCCTTGAAGCCCAGCTTGCCACGCAGCAGGTCGGTCACGATCTGCTTCGAGAATGCCATGCCGGTCTGGTCATAGGTGACGCCTTCATAGGTCACGTTGATCGGCACGCCGTAGTAAGGCATGACCGCCGACACGCCGGCGTCAATGGCGGCCATGAAGGGCTTGAGGTGGTAGCCGAAATTGCCACCCGGATACACCTGCGTCTTGCCGAAGGTGTAGTGCGGATCCAGCCCCAGCTCCTGCGGACCGCCGCCGGGGAAGTGCTTCATCGTGAGCGCCACCGCCGAGCTGGGGCTGACCGAGCTGCCGTCCACCATCGGGCCTTGCAGCGTCTGCACCAGGGTGCGGATGATGTTGGCGTTCAGGTCGGCGTTCTCGGTGAAGGTTTCGTGCACGCGGTACCAACGCGGCTCGGTGGAAAGGTCCGCCATGTAGCCGTACATCCCGCGCAGGCCGATCGACTTCCATTCATTGCCCATGGTCTGGGCGAACGTGCGCACGATGGCCATGTCGCCGGTGGTCGGAGCCTGGCCTGACTTCAACGATTCCTCGCCCAGGGCGGCTGCCGAGATGCCGGCCTCTTTCGGGAATTCGGTGAAGGCGCCGGCCGCCTCGTTGATGCCCACGCGGGCATCCTTCTCGTAGTGGTTGCGCGCGTTCGACTTGAAGACCGATGGAATCCCCAGCCGCGACGCTTCCGACAATTGCTGCACGGCGTTGGTGAAGTCGGCCGCCTGCAGCGGCGTCACCTGGCCCGCTGCGGGCGTGGCCGTGACCACGCTGCGCAAAATGAAGCGGCGCATCTGGTTGTCGTTGATGAAGGTCGTGGCGTTGGCGGGCGGTGCGCCGTTGACGCCTGCATTCATGGTGTCGATCAGCATGAGGCCGGCTTTTTCTTCCAGCGTCATCTGGGCCAACAGGTCGTCGATGCGCTTGTCGACGCCGAGGCGCCAGTCCTCGTAGGCGTCCACCTTGCCGTTTCCGTTCAGGTCCTTGAACTGCTTCCCGTCGACGGTCAGGATGGCCTTGGACCGGGCACCGATCACGGGCTGGGGCAGGTCGCCACCACCGCCACCACCGCAGCCGGCGATGGTGACCGCCGCGATGCCGAACATCCCCGCCAACGAAAGCGGAAGCGGGAGTTGGCGCAGGGATCGGATCGAGCGGACGGTTTGCGTCCGAATCGTTGGCTTCATGGTGTCTCCTCAAAAAGTATGTGGCAACTGCCGGGATCACAAACCACGGGTCCCAGCGGGCAGTGCGGCTTGGGGTTATCGTAAACTTAATTGTTAACGATATCAATTTAGGACGCAATCCATTTGGAATAGGTGCTTACCCGTGACCCACCGACCGGAGTTGCAGTTGCTCAGGCGCTGTCGCGCTGGATGATCTCGAAGCCGATGTCGATGCGTTCCCGCACCGTGCCGCGGCCTTCGGCCCGGTCGACGATGCAGCGCGCCGCCTCGGTGCCGATGCGTGTGCCGTCGATGCGCACGGTGGTGAGCGCCGGGTGGAGGTCACGGGCGAATGCCAGGTCGCCGTAGCCCATGACGGCCAGCTGGCCCGGCACCTGGATGCCGGAGGCCTGGGCTTCGGTGAGCACACCAAGGGCCAGGGAGTCGGAGCTGCAGAACACGGCGTCGGGCTTCGGACCGGACCGCATCAGCGCCCGCAGCGCCTCGCGGCCACTGCCGAGCGTGGTCGGCGCCGGCACCACCTGCACCGCCGGTTCCGGCAGCCCCAGCCGTACGGCGGTTTCAACGAAGACCCGGTTGCGCAGCCGGGCGCGATCGTCGTCGCCGCCGATCACCGCCAGTTGCCGGTAGCCGCGCCCCTGCAAAAACCGGCAAGCCGATTCGGCAACGGCGGTGTGCGAGAAGCCGACCAGCATGTCGATGGGGTCTGGAGACAGGTCCCAGGTCTCGACCACGGGAATACCGGATGCGATGAGACGCTTGCGGGTCGATTCGGAATGCGCGATGCCGGTCAGGACAATGCCGTCGGGACGGCGGCCGATCACGGCGCCCAGGAGATCGTCCTCGATCGACTCGGCATAGCCGCTCTGCCCGAGCATGAGCTGGTAGCCATGCTGGCGCAGCGTCGAGGTCATTGCCTGAACTGTGTCGTTGTAAACGGGGCTGACCAGCGTGGGTATCAGAGCCGCCACGAGCCGGCTTTTGTTCGATCGCAAGCCGCCAGCAAGCAGGTTGGGGACGTAGCCGATCTCGGCAATGGCCGCCTGCACCTTGGCCAGCGTGAGAGGCGGCACCCGGTCGGGGGTGTTCACGGCCCGCGAGACCGTCATCGCTGAAACCCCTGCGACGCGGGCCACGTCGATCACCGTGACGCTGGCAGGCCGACGCCTGGTTTCGAGCGCGGCGGCGGCA
>JAQGNA010000309.1 GCA_028292075.1 Rhodoferax sp.
CGCTTATTCCGATGTCTACGATTTCCAGGTCACCGGCAAATGGGCCTTCGAGGGCAAGCTCGAAGACCTCTCCAGCGTGATCTCGCCGATCAGCGGACGCTTCGCCCCCAACACGGTGGAGACGACCTTCCTGTACAACGACGTGGCCAAGACCCGCGCCTACTACGCTTTCCCGATCAAGCAGCAGACCATGCACATCGAGTACTGGCTCGACATGCTGACCGAAGCCGGTTTCAAGGACTCCGACATTCCGACCGACTGGAAGAGCTACTGGCCTTTCTGGTGCGAGAAGGTGCAGGCCGGCAGCCGCGCCAAGTCGGGTGGCCGCACCTACGGCATCGGCATGCCCATGGGCGTGGATTCGAGCGACGCGTTCTTCTCGTTCCTGACCTTCATGGACGCCTACAACGTGAAGCTGGTGAACGACAGCGGCAAGTTGCTGGTCGACGATCCGGCCGTGCGCACCGGCCTGATCGCCGCCATGACCGACTACGTCATGCCCTATCAGAAGGGCTGCACGCCGCCTTCGTCGACCAGCTGGAAGGACCCCGACAACAACGTCGCCTTCCACAACAAGACGACCGTGATGACGCACAACGCGACGATCTCGCTGCCGGCCAAGTGGCTCGACGATTCGAACAACGCCGCCCTGACCCCGGAGCAGCGCGAGAACGCCCGCAAGAACTACACGGAGCGCATCCGCACTGCCGGGTTCCCGAACAAACCCGACGGCAGCAAGATGGTCTACCGCACCGCGGTGAAGACCGGCGTGGTGTTCAAGGCGGGCAAGAACGTCAAGCGCGCCAAGGAGTTCGTCGCCTTCCTCATGGAAGAAGAAAACCTGACGCCGTACGTCGAAGGCTCGCTCGGCCGCTGGTTCCCGGTAACCAAGGCCGGCCAGGAGCGTCCGTTCTGGAAGGCCGACGTGCATCGCCAGTCGGTCTACAACCAGTACGCTGCCGGCACGGTGCCGTTCGAGTTCACTAAGAACTACAAGTTCACCATCTTGAACAACGAGAACGTCTGGGCCAAGGCCATGAACCGCATCGTCAGCGAGAAGGTGCCTGTCGACAAGGCTGTCGATGAAATGATCGAACGCATCAAGACGGTTGCCCGCTGATCCTGGTCGATTTTTCCTAGTGACCCCCAACCCCGCCGCGCGCAGGCTACCCCGCGCGCGGCGGGTGCACAGGAAGCATTCAAAATGAGTACCCTCGCCTCCACCACGTTGCCCTCGCCGACCCAAAGCGCCAAGAAGCCCATGAGCTCCTGGCAGTTCTGGGGCATGGTGATGGTCGTTCCCTATCTGCTCGTTTTCGTGGTTTTCGTGCTGTACCCCGTGGGCTATGGCCTGTGGCTGGCACGCCATCCCTCCAGCTACGTGAAGCTGGTTGAAGACCCGATTTTCTTCCGCTCGGTCATCAACACCATCGTGTTCCTCGTCGTGGCGATCAACGTCAAGATGGTCGCGGCCATGGTGCTGTCGGGCTTTTTCGTGACACCGCGCTGGTGGATCAAGATCGTCGCCGCGCTGTTCATTCTCCCTTGGGCGCTGCCCTCGATCCCGACCATCCTCTCGATCCGATTCATGCTCAACCCCGAATGGGGCGTGGTGAATTCGCTGATCTTCAAACTGACCGGCATGGACGGCCCCAACTGGCTGAACGACCCCACGCTGGCGCTCAGCCTTTCGATGCTGACGCACATCTGGAAGTCGCTGCCGTTCTGGACGCTGATTCTCGTGGCCGGCCGCCTCGCCATTCCGGGTGAGCAGTACGAGGCGGCGTCGGTCGACGGTGCCACCAGCATGCAGAAGTTCCGCTTCATCACCTGGCCGTCGATGCGCACGCTCTACCTCACCTCGACGATCCTCTCGATGATCTGGACGCTTGGGGACTTCAATAGCGTCTACCTGCTGACCGGCGGCGGCCCCGCCGACCTGACGCATGTGCTGGCCACGCTGGGCATTCGCTACCTGCGCCTCGACCAGGTCGATTTGTCGATGGCTTCCATCGTCGTGGCCATGCCGCTGGTGCTGCCGCTGGTGTTCTTCATGATGAAGAGGCTGTCGAAATGAAATCAGGTTGTCACCATCATCAAGATCACCAAGATCAACAAGACCACCCACAGGGGAGCGCGACATGAAGAAATGGACTGTCAAGTCGGTGGGGACCGAGGCCAAGCTGCTGCTCATCGGCATTCCGGTGCTGCTGTGGACGCTCATCCCGGTCTACCACATGGTGCTGTTCTCGATCTCGGGCAAGGACTCGGCCACTTCGGGCCGGCTCTGGCCCAAGGAGCCGACGCTGGACAACTTCCGCATCGTGTTTCAGCAAAAGCACTTCTACCTCGACCACTTCTGGCTGCAGATGTTCAACTCGCTGTTGATCGCGGTGGCCGTGGGCGCGCTCACGCTGATGGTGGCCACCTGCGCCGCATTCGCCATCAGCCGGCTCAAGGTGCGGGGCGGTCGCACGGTGCTGAACCTGGCACTGTTCACGTACTTCATTCCAGCGGCTTTCCTTGCCGTGCCGATGTACAAGACGATGGGCAACTACGGATTGCTGAACAGCCAGTGGTCGCTGATCCTGGCCATGGTGACCATCGCCTCGCCGTACTGCATCTGGGTGCTGAAGCAGGCGTCCGACAAGCTGCCTTACGAACTCGACGAAGCCGCCAAGATGGACGGTGCCACCGCGCTGCAACTGTTTCGCATGGTCTACCTGCCGCTGATGGTGCCGTCGCTGGTGGCAGTGGGCACCTATGCGCTGCTGCTGGCCTGGAACGAATACCTCTATGCCTTCCTGCTGCTGTCGAACGACCGCAGCGTGACGCTGGCGGTGGCGCTGGGCAACTTCCTGTCGGCCGACGATTCGCCCTGGGAACTGCTGATGACGACCGGCCTGATCTACGCATTGCCGCCAGCCGCCATCTACTACACCTTTAAGCGCTACATGGTCGGCGGCCTGACGGCTGGCGCAGTCAAGAGCTGAACTCGTACACGATCGAAAAGAAAGCAGAAAGAAAAGTATGGCAACCGTATCGTTCAAGAAAATCGAGAAGAACTTCGGCAAGGTCAAGATCATCCATGGCATCAGCTTCGACATCTCCGATGGCGAGTTCGTGGTGCTGGTGGGCCCCTCCGGTTGCGGCAAGTCGACGCTGCTGCGCATGCTGGCCGGCCTGGAAGACATCAGTGGCGGCGAGATCGCCATCGACGGCAAGGTGGTCAACGAGCTGGATTCGAAGGACCGCGACATCGCCATGGTGTTCCAGAGCTATGCGCTGTACCCGCACATGACGGTGCGCGAAAACATGGCCTTCAGCCTGCGCCTGCGCAACGCCGACGCCGACATCACGGAGAAGCGCGTGGGCAACGCCGCCCGCATCCTCAACCTCGACCCGCTGCTCGACCGCTTTCCGCGCGAGCTTTCGGGCGGCCAGCGACAGCGCGTAGCCATGGGACGGGCCATCGTGCGCGACCCCAAGGTGTTCCTCTTCGACGAGCCGTTGTCCAACCTCGACGCCAAGCTGCGGGTGGCGATGCGCGCCGAGATCAAGGCGCTGCATCAGCGGCTGAAGACGACCACGGTCTATGTGACGCACGACCAGATCGAGGCCATGACCATGGCGGACCGCATCGTGGTGATGCACGACGGCATCGTCGAGCAGATCGGCACGCCGCTCGAGCTCTTCGACCGGCCGGGCAACCTGTTCGTCGCTCAATTCATCGGCTCACCGTCGATGAACGTCGTCCAGGGCACGCTGCGCAAGGAGGGTGGCCAGGCCTGGGTCGAAGCCGAAGGCGCAAGGTGGCCGGTGGTCACCACCCAGGGCCGTGACGGCCAGGCGGTGCACTACGGCGTGCGGCCGACCGATCTCGAGATCGGCCACGGCGGTGCGGCGGGGCAGGGCATCGCAACGAAGGTGATCGTGGTGGAGCCCACCGGTGCCGAAACCGAATTGCTGGTGGAAGTGGGCGGCACGCGCCTGGTGGTGGTGATGCACGGCCGCACCGACGCACAGCCCGACGAAGTGGTCATGCTCGACATCGACCCCACCAAGGCCCATCTGTTCGACCAGGCCTCAGGTCTGCGCATCGATTGACGCAGCAGAGGCGGTGAGCCGCGGTAAGGGCGTGCGTTTGCCTGGCACGGCGTTCGTGGTGGCCCGCAACTGCCGCCGCCATCCCCGCCGCAGCCGGCCGCGCTCCGTTCATCACCAGCCTTTGCGCGCCACGCCATGACACAGCCCGAATCTTCCCCGGCGCAACTGAACTCGCCACCCCCGCCATCGGCACCACGGCCCATCATCGTGGTGATGGGCGTCAGCGGTTGCGGCAAGAGCACGGTTGGCCGCAAGTTGGCCGATGCCCTGAAGTTGCCGTTCCTCGAGGGCGACGACTTCCATCCGCCTGAAAACGTCGCACGCATGGCCGCCGGCATACCGCTCACCGATGCCGACCGCGAGGGTTGGCTGCGCACGCTGGCCGACCGAATGGCCGAGGCGGCGGGGCCGGGCGAAGGGCTGGTGCTGTCATGCTCCGCCCTGAAGCGCCGCTACCGCGACGTGTTGCGCGAGGGTGCCGCCGGGGTGCGCTTCGTCTACCTGCATGGATCGCCCGAGGTGCTGGCCCTCCGCATGGCCCAGCGCACCAAGCACTACATGCCGCCATCCCTCCTGAACAGCCAGCTGGCGACGCTCGAGCCGCCGGCGGCCGACGAGCACGCCCTCGCATTCGACCTCCAACTGCCGACGCAGGTGGTGGTTGCCACCGTCATCTCCGCCTTGACCCCCACCGCATCAGGAAACCCATGACAACGATGACCGATCCCTTCCGTCTCGACGGCCGCACCGCCCTCATCACCGGCTCGTCGAGCGGCATCGGCTTCGCGCTGGCCCGCGGGCTTGGCCGGGCAGGGGCGGCGCTCGTGCTCAACGCCCGCAATGCGGACAAGCTGGAGGCATCGGCTGCCGAACTGCGCGCCGAAGGCATGACGGTGCACACCAGGGTCTTCGACGTGACCGACGGCGCGAGCGTGCTGTCGGCGGTCGATGACATCGAGCGGTCGGTTGGCGCCATCGACATCCTGGTCAACAACGCCGGCATGCAGCGACGGGCGCCGCTGGAAGACTTCACCGCCGAGCATTGGCACGAGCTGATGCGCACCAACCTCGACAGCGTGTTCTTCGTCGGTCAGGCGGTTGCGCGCAAGATGATTCCCCGCAAGGCTGGCCGGATCATCAACATCTGCTCCGTGCAGAGCGAGCTGGGCCGGCCGAACATTGCGCCGTACACCGCCAGCAAGGGGGCCGTGAAGATGCTGACCAAGGGCATGGCCATCGACTGGGGCCAGCACGGCATCAACGTCAACGGCCTGGGGCCGGGCTATTTCAAGACGGAACTCAACGCCAAGCTGGTTGCCGATCCGCAGTTCAGCAGCTGGCTCATCGGCCGGACCCCGAGCCGCCGCTGGGGCGACGTGGAAGACCTGGCTGGCGCGGCTGTATTCCTGGCCAGCGACGCCTCGCGGTTCGTGAACGGGCACATCCTCTACGTCGACGGCGGCGTGACCGCGACACTCTGATTCTTTGAATGGACAACCCATGACCACCTTCACCAAAGTCACCCTGTTCACCGACACCGATGGCCGCGCGCGTTTCCGCGAAGAGCCCATCGCACTCGCTGAAGGCACGCCGCAGGCCATGTTGTCGCCGCTGATGCCGAGCGGCGGCTTTCAGGTGCGCCACAGCCCGGTGGGATTTCGCAGCCAGTTCCATGTGAGCGTGACGCCGCAGTGGGTGGTGATCCTCGGCGGCCAGATGGAGATCGGCCTGCAGGACGGAACGAGCCGCATCTTCAAGGCCGGTGATCATTTTTATTCGATCGACACATTGCCTGAAGGGGCGATCTTCGACGCTAAGGTGCATGGCCACTGGAGCCGGCAGGTCGGCGACGAGCCGCTGGTGACGATGTTCGTGCGCGCCTAGGAGGCTGCGCGGCGGAGGCTTTTCGCGAGGGGTCTGAACGCAATGCCGAGTTCATCGCCTGGCTGCGGGGATCGACGGACCATTCAGCCGGGTCGCGATGTCGGTCTCGATGTCGACGCGGCGCCCGTGATCAGCTGATTCGTTCGTTATCACCGTACCGGGCCGAAACCGAAGTAGGCTTTCTTGCGGGGCGGTGCATTCTCCTGGGCTCCGCCGGAATCAGGGCCACCTGTTGCCGCATCGGACGTTTCCACCGTCTCCGAGCGCGGACCCAGGTCAGGGTCTTCCGCCATGGCCTGCAGCGCGGCAATTCCGCCGGCCAGCGCGGCCGCGTAGGTCGGCGCAGCTTGCCCTCCATGTTGCAACTCCTGCCATGCGTTTTGGGCGCTGATTTCCCCCAACACCCAGGTAAACCGCCCGGCTCGTCTTTCCTCGACCGAGACAGCAACCCGGCGCAGAGGCAAGGCCGCTGACGTGGACGGCACGGATGAGGGAGGTTTCCTGGTTGGACGGGGCATGGAGAGGCAAGCGAACCGCCCTGTAGCCTAGCTTCTGGCGATGCGAACGGAATGTCAACGATCACCTACTTTGCGTGTGCTGAGGGACCTACAGCGGCCCGGTTCACGGCACGTCAACAATCGACGACGACGAGGTTCAACGTCGAACGCAAAGGCTCGGCGGAAGCGTAGAAGTTTAAATTTTATCCGGAGAACACAGCATGGCAACAGGCAGTCGGGTACTTTGGAAAGGCGCCATCACCTTCGGGCTGGTGCACATCCCCGTCGGTCTGCACACCGCCGCGGTGGCGCAGGGCGTCGATTTCGACTGGCTGGACAAGCGCAGCATGGACCCGGTGGGCTACAAGCGCATCAACAAGAAGACCGGCAAGGAGATCGACAAGGACAACATCGTCAAGGGCATCGAGTACGAAGACGGCCAGTACGTGATCCTGTCACCGGAAGAGATCGAAGCGGCTTATCCGCGCACGACGCAGACCATCGACATCCAGCGTTTCATCGACGCAAGCGAGATCCCGTTTGTCTACCTCGAGCGGCCCTATTACGTGGCACCGATCAACAAGGGCCAAAAGGTCTATGCGTTGCTGCGCGACGCGCTGGTCAAGACCGGCAAGATCGGCCTGGCCAAGGTGGTGATCCAGACCAAGCAGCACCTGGCCGCGCTGGTGCCGTCGGGGCCTGCACTGGTGCTGAACCTGCTGCGCTGGGGTGACGAGGTCAAGACGCTGGACGACCTCGAGCTGCCACCTGTGGGCGCCAAGAGCCCCGACTTCAGCGCTGCCGAGATGAAGATGGCCACCCAGCTGATCTCCGAGATGTCGGGCGAGTGGGACCCCAAGGATTTCAAGGACGAATTCAAGCAGGTCGTGATGGGCCTGGTCGAGAAGAAGGTCAAGGCGGGCAAGACGGAAACCGTGGTCCAGCCGGAGGAAGAAGCACCGTCCGGTGCCGAGATCATCGATCTGAGTGAACTGCTGGCGCGGAGCCTGAAGGGCGGCAGGAAACCGGTTGCCGGCGCTGCGGACAAGCCTGCGGCCAAGCCGGCCACCAAGACGGCCGGCAAGACATCAGCCCGCAAGACCGCACCATCGAAGAAGACCGCGCCGGCACGCAAGGCTGCTTGACACCGCCCCAGAAGGAGGCGGGCCGAGACGTCGTCAACGCCCCATGCCCGAGCCCGGACCCGAGGGAAGACGCGCCGTTGCGGGCGCGGTTGAGCTGATGCGTCGGCTTTCACCTACGTCCTGACGGGCGCTGACCCGCTAACCGGCGGTCGCCATGCGGATAAGGTCGAACCTACCGATCAACGACCCAGGAGACAGCGCATGGACCTCAAGCAAAGCATCCGGCAAGGCATTGCCTACGACGACAGCCGACGCAGCGTCCCCGGCGAACACATGCTGACCGTGCTGGCCGGTTCCGCCTTGGCGTTGCATGCGCTCCGCAATACCGGACACTTGCGTGGGACCTTGCAGGCCTTGGCCGCAGGCGCGCTGCTGATGCGCGCGGCATCGGGCACCGATGGCTTGCGCAGGTGGAGCGGGGCGGCCTCGCGGCGCCCGGGCAACATCACGGCGGATGATCTTGCAGCCGACCTGGACCTCGCGGCCTGAGGCCGATCAGGCAATCCATCCTCGGGGCCGGCGGTGTTACCTTTGAACGTCAAGGCGCCCGACTTGCAGGGTGCGTCTTTCATCCAGCCGGTCAGCCTCTCGGGCCGGCGCCGCGTGGCATCGTGTCTGTCGATGCGCCCGTCGATGCATGGGCGGCCCGGTTCTTCTCTCTTGTGTTTTTCTGATTGAACGCCATGGCCACCAGCTCGCGCGGCCTCGCCGCATTTCCCCGCCGACATCCCATCCTCACCGTGCTGGTGGTGGCGTTGATCCTGCTGGTCATTCTGTTTGACTGGAACTGGTTTCGCCATCCTTTGGAGCGCTACATCTCCAACAAGACGCAGCGCACCTTCACTATTTCAGACCTGAACGTGCGGCTCGGCTTGACCCCGACCGTGCGCATGCGC
>JAQGNA010000322.1 GCA_028292075.1 Rhodoferax sp.
GCGGCGAGGCGATGTGCCGGACGGCCAGGTCAAAGCCTTCGCCGGTGAGCGCAGCCAGGCGGTCGGACAGCGCCATCTCGATGCGCACGGCCGGATGCGCCAGCAGGAAGCTCGCGATGCGCGGCACCAGCTGCTGCCGGCCCAGGGCCACCGGCGCGGTAATGCGCAGCCGGCCGCCGGGCTCGCCGCCGACATCCTTCAGGCTGTCGAAGCTGTGGGCGATGCGGTCGAAGGATTCGCGGGTCTCGTCGACCAGCCGCTGGCCCGCCTCGGTGAGCCGCATGCTGCGCGTGCTGCGGCGCACCAGGCTCACGCCCACCGCGCGCTCGAGCTCGGTCACGTGCTGGCTCATGGCCGCCTTGCTGACGCCCAGGCGCAATGCGGCGGCCGTGTAGCTGCCCTGTTCGGAGAGCACCACCAGCCAGTGCAGGTGCGACCACATCGATTCGACTTTTCGGATTTCCATGGTGCCATTGTTCACCATCGCGAACAATCTGTTCAACCTGCGGTGGTAGGCAAGCGGACTTGGAATTCTTAAACTCGTCCTCCATCGAGGACCGCCTCGCCAATCAACGGAGACCACCATGACCGCCACCATCACCAGCCCGTCGGGCGCCATTCAGCAGATCGCACACCACATTGCCGGCCAGGCGGTGGCGGGCCGCTCCGAGCGGACCCAGGACGTGTTCAACCCCGCCACCGGTGCCGTCACCGGCCGCGTGGCGCTGGCCAGCGTGGCCGAGGTCGGCCAGGCCGTGGCTGCCGCGCAGGCCGCATTTCCGAAGTGGGCCGACACGCCTCCCATCCGGCGTGCCCGGGTGCTGTTCAAGTTTCTCGAACTGCTGAACCAGCAGAAGGACACGCTGGCCCACATGATCACGGCCGAGCATGGCAAGGTGTTCACCGACGCGCAGGGCGAGGTCTCGCGGGGCATCGACATCGTCGAATTCGCCTGCGGCATTCCGCAGCTCCTGAAGGGCGACTTCACGGACCAGGTCAGCACCGGCATCGATAATTGGACCTTGCGCCAGCCATTGGGCGTGGTGGCCGGCATCACGCCGTTCAACTTCCCGGTGATGGTGCCGATGTGGATGTTCCCGGTGGCGATTGCCGCCGGCAACACCTTCGTGCTGAAGCCAAGCCCGACCGACCCGACGCCTTCCCTGTTCATGGCCGACCTGCTGAAGCAGGCCGGTCTGCCGGACGGCGTGTTCAACGTGGTCCAGGGCGACAAGGTGGCGGTGGACGCGCTCATCGAGCATCCTGACGTCAAGGCCATCAGCTTCGTGGGCTCCACGCCCATCGCCAACTACATCTACGAGACCGGCGCACGCCACGGCAAGCGCGTGCAGGCGCTCGGCGGCGCCAAGAACCACATGGTGGTCATGCCCGATGCCGACATCGACCAGACCGTTGACGCGCTGATCGGCGCCGGCTATGGCTCGGCCGGCGAACGCTGCATGGCCATCAGCGTGGCCGTGCTGGTGGGCGATGCGGGGGACAAGGTCATCGAGAAGCTGGTGGGCCGCACGCACGAACTGAAGGTGCTGAACGGCACCAACCTCGCCGCCGAAATGGGGCCGATCGTCACCCGCGCGGCGCACGAGCGCATCACCGGGTACATCGAGGCCGGCGAAAAGGAAGGTGCCAAGCTGTTGGTGGACGGCCGCGGCTTCCAGGGCGCGCGCGCAGGTGCCGGCTGCGACAACGGCTTCTGGATGGGCGGCACGCTGTTCGACCATGTCACGCCGGAAATGAAGATCTACAAGGAAGAAATCTTCGGCCCGGTGCTCAGCTGCGTGCGGGTGCCCGACCTGGCCGCCGCCATCGAACTGATCAACGCCCATGAGTTCGGCAACGGCGTGAGCTGCTTCACCCGTGACGGCAACGTGGCGCGTGAATTCAGCCGCCGCATCCAGGTGGGCATGGTCGGCATCAACGTGCCGATTCCGGTGCCCATGGCCTGGCACGGCTTCGGCGGCTGGAAGAAAAGCCTGTTCGGCGACATGCATGCCTACGGCGAAGAGGGCGTGCGCTTCTACACCAAGCAGAAGTCGATCATGCAGCGCTGGCCGGAGAGCATCGGCAAGGGCGCCGAGTTCGTGATGCCGACCGCCAAATAGCCAGTCCGCGGCGTGCAAGGCGGCGCCCGGTGGCGCCCGGGGGCCATGGCGGTTTGCGTGTTCGGTTAGCTGAAATAATCAGCCACGCACATTCCATCGGCCATCCCTTCGCCATCTCCATGCCCAACCCAACCAAAGCGCACAGCCAAAGCTGGCAAACCTTCGGCCGTCCCGAGGCGGGCTGGCGGCTGCGCCTGTACACGGTGATCTTCGAGGCCGACACGCGGGCGGGCCGCATCTTCGACCTGGCGCTGGTGTGCGTGATCCTCGCCAGCGTTGCCGTGGTGGTGCTGGACAGCGTGGCTTCGATCCGCGAACGCCACGGCACGGTGTTCGCTGCGATGGAGTGGGTGTTCACCGTGGTCTTCACGCTCGAATACCTGGCCCGGCTGGTGTGTGTGCGGCGGCCCGCGCGCTACGCCAAAAGCGTCTTCGGCATCATCGACCTGCTGGCGCTGCTGCCCACCTACCTGGCCATTCTGGTGCCCGGCCTGTACGCCCTGGTCGACGTGCGCGTGCTGCGGCTGCTGCGCATTTTCCGGATCCTGCGGCTCACGGCCTATGTGGCCGAATTCGGCGCGTTGGGCCATGCGCTGGCGGCCTCAAGGCGCAAGATCCTGGTGTTCATGTCGTTCGTGCTGCTGGTGGTCACGGTCATGGGCACGCTGATGTACGTCGCCGAAGGGCCCGAGCATGGGTTCAGCAGCATTCCGGTGGGCATCTATTGGGCGATCACCACCATGACCACGGTGGGCTTCGGCGACATCACACCCAAGACCGACATCGGCCGCATGATCGCCTCGTTGATGATGCTGCTCGGTTGGGGCACGCTGGCCGTGCCCACCGGCATCGTCAGCGCCGAATTCGCGGCGCTGAAGCAGGGCCACCCACCGACCACCCGCACCTGCCACGAGTGCCTGAGCGAGGGCCACGCGCCCAATGCGCACTTCTGCAGCGACTGCGGCGCCAAGCTGCCGCCCTGGCAGCACGACGCGCCCGCCTGACAGCCTCGACCCAGCCTTCTCGGCTGGTATGCAATCGCTTGTGCCTCTCGTGGCGCATGCGGTTGCTTCGTCCCACGGGGTGCCTGTCAACAGTTGAAGACCAGCCAAGTGTGTCAAAAGTATGTCGCCGGTGCGCCGCGCGGCATAAAGGCAACAAATTTGACTTTGGTTTTCGGCCGAGCCTCCGAAAATCCATGCATGGTTTCCACTGTCAGTCACCTGTTGATGACCCTGCTCGCGCGGCCTGGCTTCCGCGGTGGGGTGGTGCGCGCATGGATCGGTCTGGCAGTATTTCTGGGGGCGACGTTCGCTCTCGGCGCTGGGTTGCTCTATCGCAGCCACGACCGCATCGCACGCGACCAGCAGGGCCGGCTGCAGACGCAGGCCCTGGTGGTGGCCGAGACGATGGCCCGGCAACTGCGCAGCGTGGACAACGCCTTGCGTGCCATCCGAACCGATCTGCGCCTGGCCGCCGAAGCCGGGGAGCCGGCTTCCCGTCGCCTGCGACCCCTGAGCGACTTGATGCCGGGGCTGAAAGGCTTTCTGGCCACCGACGAAGACGGCCATGTGATCGCGGCTGAACGCCCGATTTTGCTGGGGCGCGACTTCAGCCAGCGCGACTACTTCTCGGTGCCCCATGTGCAGCCCGATTTCACGACGCTGTATGTGTCGTCGCCCTTCCTGTCGACCCAGGGCAACTTCTCCATCAATCTGACCAAGGCCGTGCCTGACCGGCGGGGCCGGTTCGACGGCGTTGTGACCGCCAACCTCGACCCAGGCTACTTCGAGATCCTTTCGAGTTCGGTGCTGTATGCGCCCGACATGCGGGTCAGCCTGGTGCACGGCAATGGCAAGCTGTTTGTCGACGCCCGTCATGCGGTCGGCCTGCTGGGCATGGACGTTGGCTCGCATGGCTCCCTCTTTGCGCAACACGTGGCCAGCGAGCGCGACGAAAGCGCCTTGCAGGGCAAGGACGAGACCAGCGGCGAGCGCATGGTGGTGTTCCGCACCATCCTGCCACCCGATCTGAGCATGGACACGCCGTTGGTCGTCGCCGTGAGCCGCGACCTGGGCGCGATCTACGCCGACTGGTGGAACGACCTGGCGATCTACAGCCTGCTGTTCGTGCTGCTGTGCGCCGGCACCAGCGCGGCGCTGTTCCTGATGCAGCAACGCAAGGCGGTTGCCGCCCGGGCTTTCCGCGAACGCGAGGCGCTGCGGGCGAGCACGGCAGCCGAGCTGGCCGTGGCCGCCGAATTGCAGCGCCGCACCGGCAAGATGGCCAAGGTCGGGGGTTGGCAGCTCGACCTCGCCTCCATGCGCATGGACTGGACCGACGAGATGTTCAACATCCACGAGGCGCCGCTCGACACCGAGCCGTCGCTCGACCGGCTGTTGGGCGCCTACATGCCCGAGACGCGGCCGGCGCTGGAGGCCGCCATCCGCGATGCCATCGCACGCGGTACGCGGTGGTCGGTCGAAGCCTGCATGCTGACCCCGAGAGGCAAGGCGTTGTGGGTGCGCACTCAGGGCGAGGCGCTGATGGAAGATGGCAAGGTGGTGCGGCTCATGGGAGCGTCGCAGGACGTGACCGAACGCGTGGAATACGCCGCCAAGCTGGCCGCCGCCAACGAGAAGCTGAAGCTCCTGGCCGTGACCGACGAACTCACCGGGGTGGGCAACCGTCGCTGCTTCGACCAGCAACTCGATGCCGAATGGGCGCGCTGCCAGCGCCGCAGTCTGCCGCTGGGCCTGCTGATGCTCGACGTGGACCACTTCAAGCGCTACAACGACCAGTACGGCCACCCGGGGGGTGACGAGGTGTTGCGGCAGGTGGCGGCGATCCTGACCGATTGCGCGCAACGCTCGGGCGAACTGGTGGCCCGCTATGGTGGCGAGGAGTTCGCCATTCTGCTGCCGGGCAGCGACCTCGGGGCGGCCCGCGCGGTGGCGCAGGATGTACTCTTCCGGCTGGCGCAGGCCGCCATTCCGCATGCCGTTTCGCCTACATCGGCGCACCTTACCGTGAGCATCGGCATCGCCAGCATGATGCCGAGGCTGGCAGCGCAACCCATCGGCCTGGTGCAATCGGCCGACATCGCGCTGTACGCCGCCAAGACCCGCGGCAGGAACCGTGTGGAG
>JAQGNA010000335.1 GCA_028292075.1 Rhodoferax sp.
GAGCGCGAGAGCGGAATCATCGCCAGTACCGCAGCGGCGGCCGTGAGCACGATAGGGCGCAGACGCCCCACGGCGGCGTCGACGATAGCGTCCCAGCTCGGCACGCCCCGTGCACGTTCCTGCTCGATCTGGTCGATAAGGATCACGGAGTTGCGCTGGATCATGCCCATCAGCGCGATGACACCCAGAAGCGCGACGAAGCCGAATGGCCGACCCATCAGAAGCAACGCGGCGGCCACGCCGGCAATGCCGAGCGGCCCGGTCAAAAACACGAGCATGGCGCGGCTGAAGCTGTGCAGTTGGAGCATCAGCAGGGTGAAGGTAAGGAACAGCATGATCGGGACCCCGGCCGCGATGGACGAAGACCCCTTGCTGCTTTCTTCGACCGCGCCAGCGACGTCGATGCGGTAGCCGCCCATGCCCTGCTCGGCCCACTTCGCTTCGATCTGCTTGAGCTTCGGCAGCAGTTCATTGGTCACCGTAGCGCCCTGCATGCCTTCGGTGATGTCGCTCTGCACCGTGATGGCGTAGTCGCGGTTCTCGCGCCACATCACACCCGGCTCCCAGTCGAACACCGGCTTGGCGATCTGCGTGAGCGGAATGGACCGCCCGCTCGCCGTCGGAAGGTAGGCATTGGCGATGTCGGTGATGGCACTGCGCTCGTCCAGCGGCTGACGCAGCACGATGTCGATGAGCTTGTCGCCTTCGCGGAACTGGCCGACCGTCGCCCCCGACAAAATCGTATTGGCGGCCTGCGCGATGGACTGGCTGGTCACACCCAGAGCGCGCGCCTTGGTTTGGTCGACCTGCAGCCGCATCACCTTGACCGACTCGTTCCAGTTGTCGTTCACGCCCCTGGTATTGGCGTTTTGGCGCATCGCTTCCTTGACCTCGTTGGCCCGGTCGCGCAGCACCAGCGGATCGGTGCCGACCACTCGGAATTGAACCGGATACGCGACTGGCGGGCCGTTCGGCAGCAACTTCACGCGGCCTCGCACCTCCGGGAATTCGACCGCCAGCAGGCCTGGCAGCCTGACGCGCAGCAGTTCGCGTTCATGCAGATCCTTGGCCAGCACGATGAACTGAGTGACGTTGGCCTGCGGGAAGACCTGGTCGAGCGGCAGGTAGAAACGCGGCACGCCCGACCCGACCCAACCAGTGACCGATGAAACGCCCGACTCACGCATCAGCCTGGCTTCCACCAGCTTCGCCACCTTCTCGTTCGCCACGAAAGAGGTGCCTTCCGGGAACCAGATGTCGACCATGATTTCTGGCCGGCTCGAATCCGGAAAAAACTGCTGCTCAACCTTGCCCATGCCGACGATCCCCAGGGCGAAGGTGGCAAGCGTGAGCCCGATGGTGATCCAGCGGTGGAGCACGCACCAGTTCACCAGTTGGCGAAAGCGCCTGTAGAAAGGCGAATTGAAGCTTTCGTAGTGCTCCGTGCCGCCGGCCGTGCCGGCGATGACGTGCTGCGGCGGCTTGAGCAGCAAGGTGCCGAGGTAGGGCACGAAATACACCGAGACGAACCAGCTCAGCAGCAGTGCGAGCACGGTGACCGCGAAGATCGCGAAGGTGTACTCGCCCGTCACCGACTTGGCCAGCCCAATCGGCAGGAAACCGGCGGCGGTGATCAGCGTGCCGGTGAGCATCGGCATGGCGGTGATCTCGTAGGCGAAGGTGGCGGCGCGCACCTTGTCGTAGCCCTCCTCCATCTTGCGGACCATCATCTCGACCGCGATGATGGCATCGTCCACCAGCAGGCCGAGCGCAATGATCAGCGAGCCAAGCGAGATCTTGTGCAGCCCGATGCCCCAGTACCACATGCCGAGGAAGGTCACGCCGAGCACCAGCGGAATGGTGATGCCCACGACCATGCCCGGCCGCATGTCCAGCATGTAGTGCTTCCACCACGGGTTGCGGCCCGGCCGCTTGTGCAGCCCGAGGCTGATGAAGCTCACCAGCAGCACGATCACCACGGCCTCGATCAGCACGCCGACGAATTCATTGACCGAGCTGGACACCGCCTTGGGCTGGTTCTGCACCTGCACCAGCTTTACCCCGGCGGGCAGGTTGCGTGCAATGTGGGCCGAAAGCGCGTCCATCGACTTGCCCAGCGCGATGATGTCGCCGCCGCGGATCATCGAGACGCCGAGCGCAATGACTTCCTGGCCCTGGTGCCGCACCTTCACCTGCGGCGGATCGACATAGCCGCGGGTGACCGTGCCGATGTCGGCCAGCCGCAGCGTGGCGCCCGACGCACCGCGGATCGGCATCGCCTTCAGTTCCTCGATGGCTTCGAACTGGCCGGCGACGCGGACCTGCACCACGTCGAGCGGCGTCTGCACCGCGCCGGCGCTTTCCACCGCGTTCTGCTGGCCGAGCTGGGCCAGCACCTGGTTCAGGTCGAGCCCCAGCTGCGCCAGGCGCTTCTGCGAAATCTCGATGAAGATCTTCTGGTCCTGCACACCGAAGAGTTCGACCTTGGCGACGTCGGGCACGCGCAGCAGTTGCTGGCGCACATCGTCGGCGAACACCTTGACCTCGGCGTTGCTGAAGCCGTCCGCCTCGAGCGCGTAGATGATGCCGTACACATCGCCGAAATCATCGTTGAAGAACGGCCCCTGAACCCCGGCCGGCAGCGTGTAGCGGATGTCGCCGATTTTCTTGCGCACCACGTACCAGAGGTTGGCCACCTCGCCGCCCTTGAACGAATCCTTCAGCTGGAAAATGATCTGTGATTCACCAGGCTTCGAATAGCTGCGGATGCGGTCGGCATAGGGCACTTCCTGCAGGGTGCGTTCCAGCCGGTCGGTTACCTGTTCGGCCACCTGCTGGGCCGTGGCGCCGGGCCAGTAGGTGCGTACCACCATCACACGGAAGGTGAACGGCGGGTCTTCGTCCTGCCCCAGCTGAAAGTAGGCGGCAAAGCCCATCAGCATCAGCACGACCATGAGATAGCGGGTCAGGGCCGGATGGTCCAGTGCCCACTTCGAGAGGTTGAAGCCTTTCGGCGCCGCGTCCACTGCGGCCGGTTTGTCAGATTGGCTCATCGACCGCTCACTTCGCCACCGCGGCAGGGGCCACGGAGGCAGCCGGGGCCGCCGGTGTGCTCGGGGTGGGGACGGCGGTGGTGGCCGGGGCGGGGCCCCCTTGCGCCGAAGCACCTGCCGCGGCGGGCGCACCCTTTTCCTGATAGATCCGGACCTTCTGGCCCGGCGACAGCACATGGACACCCGCGCTCACCACGAGCATGCCGGGGGTCAGGCCTTGGGAGATGACGGCATCGTTGCCGTCGGCGGTGGCCACCACCACGGGCTGGGAGCGCACCGTCATGGTCGACGACTCGAGCACCCAAACGGCGCTGCCCGCCTTGCCGTCCTGGCGCAGCGCGCTGGTTGGCAGCTTGATGACCGGTGGCCCCACGCGACCCAGGGCCTGCGGCAGCACCGTGACGGTGGTGCCCAGCGGCGGCGGCGTGGCCGACTGCAGGGCCACCTTCACCTGGAAAGTGCGGGTGACCGGGTCGGCGCTGGCCGCCACTTCGCGCACCTTGCCGGACAGCACGGTGTCAGAGGCCCACAGGCGCACCTCGACCGGGGACCCCACCAGCATGGCGCGCAGCTTGTCTTCCGGCACCGCAAACACGACGTCGCGCGGCCCGTCCTGGGCGATGCGCACTACCGGCGCACCGGCCGCGACCACCTGGCCCGGCTCGGCGTCGATGCCGGTGACCACGCCAGCCACGTCGGCCACCAGCCGGGTGTACTGGGTCTGGTTGCCCTGCGACGACGACTGCGCCCGGGCCTGGTCGAGCTGGGCCTGCGCGGCCTTGAGCGCGGAATCGCGGCGCTCCAGTTCGGCTCCACTGATGAAGTTCTGGTCGCGCAGTTCCTTGTAGCGCTTGTAGTCCGCGGCGGCCAGGTCGCGGTTCGTCAGTGCCGCTGCAACCTGCGCCTGGGCTGCGTCGGTGGCCAGGCGGAAATCCTGCGGATCGAGCTGGGCCAGCACCTGGCCGATCTTCACCCGTTGGCCCATCTCGGCCTGGCGGCGGACCATCTTGCCGGCCACCCGGAAACCGAGACGCGATTCCACGCGTGCCTTGATTTCACCGGCAAACTCGAGCCGCAGTTGCATGCCGCTCGGCGCCACGGTGAGCACCTTGACGGACCGGACCGGCTCGGGCTCAGGTTCGGGCTTGGCGCAGGCCGTCACCGCCATTGCCACGGCCATTACCACGGCCATCGCCACGGCAAGGCTCGCAAAGCGTGTCTTTCCGGACCGGCCGGCCTGCATTGGGGGGCGTAACGGGCTACGCGGTGTTTTTTTTGTCATGGGCTAGCCTGCTGAAATCGAAACGCGACTGTACTTACAAACTCAATTCACTACAAATGGTTACGAGAAAAACGCAGCATCGCGGCCAGGCGCCGTGCGGCGGGCGGCATCCGCAGTGCGGCGACAATGCGGCCGGTGAACGCTCCTTCTCCGATCCAAAATGCTACCCGACAAAGTGTCGAGCACTACGAAAATTTTCCCGTTGCGTCATGGCTCTGCCCGCCCCGGCTGCGGCCACCCATCGCGGCCATCTACCATTTCGCCCGCACCGCAGACGACCTTGCGGACGAGGGAAATGTAACGCCGGACCAACGACGCGCCGACCTCGCCGACTTCCGGGCTGACCTGCTCTCGGTGGTGGCCGAACAACCATTTTCAGCGCGTTGGCGCCCCGTTTTTTTGCCGCTGGCCCAGGCGATGGCGGCTTTTTCGCTGCCACCGAATCTGCTCACGGACCTGCTCGACGCCTTCGTGCAGGATGTGAATAAAACCGAGCTTCAGCACGGTTACACCGACCGCAGGGAAATGATCGCCTATTGCCAGCGTTCCGCCGCGCCCATCGGCCGGCTGCTGCTGCACCTCTATGGTGTCAACGATGACGCTTCGTTGCGGCAGAGCGACGACATCTGCAACGCGCTTCAACTCGTCAACTTCTGGCAAGACCTGAGCCGCGACCTCCCACGCGGCCGCTACTACCTCCCGGCCGACCGCTGCGCGCACCATGGCGTCACCCTTCCGATGCTGCTGGCCGGCAGGCAGACGCCGGAGATCACCCGGCTCGTGGCCGAAGAGGTCGCCTGGAGCCGCGACCTCATGCAGCGGGGTGCGCCGCTGGTGCACAGCGTGCCCGGACGCGCCGGCTGGGAACTGCGGCTGGTGGTGCAGGGCGGCCTGCGCATCCTCGACAAGATCGAGGCCCTGGGCTACGCCAGCCTCGAAACGAGGCCCCGCATCACCCGCTGGGACGCACCGCTGCTGCTGGCGCGGGCGCTGGCAATGTAACAATCGCGACCAATGAACCCAGAGCAGTACGTCCAGCAAAAGGCCGCCGCGTCCGGCAGCAGCTTCTATTACGCCTTTCTTTTCCTGCCGCGGCCGCGCCGCGCGGCCATCACCGCCTTCTATGCCTTTTGCAGGGAGGTGGACGACGTGGTCGACGAGGTCACCGATGCCGGCGTTGCCCAAACCAAGTTGGCATGGTGGAAAACCGAAGTCGCAAAGTCGTTTGCCGGCACCGCCACGCACCCGGTGATGCAGGCGCTGATGCCGCACACGGCCGAATACCAGATCACCCAGGCCCAACTGCAGGCTGTCATCGATGGCTGCCAGATGGACCTGGAGCAAACACGCTACCTCGATTTCCCGGCACTGCAGCGCTATTGCCACCTGGTGGCTGGCGTCGTCGGCGAAGTCGCGGCGCGCATCTTCGGCCAGACCCAGCCAGCCACCACCGCCTACGCACACAAGCTGGGGCTCGCGTTCCAGCTGACAAACATCATCCGCGACGTGGGCGAGGATGCGCTCATGGGCCGCATCTACCTGCCGGTCAACGAGCTGCAGCAGTTCGACGTCAAGGCCCACGAGATCCTCAAGCGCACTTATTCGGACCGCTTTACCGCGCTGATGCGCTTCCAGGCCGAGCGGGCGCATGGCCTCTACGACGAAGCCATGGCGCTGTTGCCTGCCGAAGACCGCCGGGCCCAGAAGCCGGGCCTCATGATGGCCAGCATCTATCGCACGCTGTTGCGCGAGATCGAGCGCGACAAATTTCAGGTGCTGCACCAGCGCAACAGCCTGACGCCATTGCGCAAGTTCTGGCTGGCCTGGAAGGTGCAGGCGCTGGGCCGGGTATGACGGCTCGCCGGCCTTGAGAGTCGCCATCGTCGGTGCTGGCTGGGCCGGGCTGGCCGCAGCGGTGGAAGCCACCCGCGCCGGCCACGCCGCCGTGGTGTTCGAAGCCGCCCGCCACCTCGGTGGCCGGGCCCGGGCGATGCAGCACGCGAATCCCCATGGCGAAATCGGCCAAAGCAGTCTACTCGACAACGGGCAACACATCCTGATCGGCGCGTACACCGAAACCTTGCGCCTCATGGCCGAGGTGGGGGTCGACCCCGGACGCAGCCTGCTGCGCATGCCCCTGGCGCTGCGCTTCGCCGACGGCACCGGCCTTGCCTGCCCCGACTGGCCGGCACCGTTCGACGCGCTGGCCGGCATTCTGGGCGCCCGCGGCTGGACCTGGGGCGACAAGATCGGCCTGCTCGCCTGCACCGTAGGTTGGCGGCGGCAAGGCTTCCGCTGCGACACGGCAACGAGCGTGGCCCAGCTGTGCCGCGGCCTCTCGCCCAGGGTCGTGAACGAGATGATCGAGCCGCTCTGTGCTTCCGCGCTGAACACCGCCGCCGCGGACGCCAGCGGCCAGGTGTTCCTGCGGGTGCTGCAGGATTCCCTGCTGGGGCCGCGAGGCAGTTCACACCTGCTCATCCCGCGCGTGGACCTGGGCAGCCTGTTCCCCGCGCCAGCCGCGGCCTGGCTCATAAACCGTGGCGCCCAGGTGCGCATGGGCGCCCGCGTACAGGCCCTGGCCTGGCAGGACGGCACCTGGCAGGTCCGCTCGGCTGACGCCGACGCGCCCTTCGATGCGGTGGTGCTGGCCTGTCCATCCTGGGAAGCCGCCAAGCTGGTGCGCAATGCCAACCTCGCGGGCACGGCGCCCTGGCTCGAGAAAGCGGAAGCACTGCGCTTCGAGGCCATCACCACCGTCTACGCCACAAGCGCTACCGGCCTGGCGCAGCCCATGCTGGCGTTGCGCGCCAGCCCCGTGGCACCGGCGCAGTTCGTGTTCGACCGGCGACGCATCGGGCACCCCGAAGGCGTGCCTCGCGCGCTGGCCAAAAGCGAGCGGGCCGCGGCCATGCTTGCCTTCGTCGTCAGCGTCAGCCAGGGCGACCGCGAAACCCTGGAGCGGCAGGTGCTGGCCCAAGGCCGAGCCCAGCTGGGCCTGCGCGATCTCCGTCCTTGCCAGACGGTGGTCGAAAAA
>JAQGNA010000336.1 GCA_028292075.1 Rhodoferax sp.
TTCAGCGTGGCAGGCGGCACCTCGTACCATTCGCTGTGCATCCGGTGTTCGGCCAGGTTCTCGGTCTTCACCGGCTGGAAGGTGACGGCGCCCACGAGCAGGGTGACGCTGGCGCGCTGCACGCCGCGGGCCTCGAGCGCGGCCAGCACGCCTTCGTCGAAGTGCAGCGCGGCCGTGGGCGCGGCCACGGCGCCGGGCGCGCGGGCGAACACGGTCTGGTAGCGGGCCGCGTCTTCGGCCGAATCGGCATGGGTGATGTAGGGCGGCAACGGCACATGGCCGTGGCGCTCCATCAGGGTGTAGGGGTCGTCGCCGGCGTCGTTCGACAGCACGAAGCGGAACAGCGCGCCGTCGGCGTCGGGCCAGCGGCCGAGCAGCGTGGCGCGGAAACCGCTGCCCGTGTCTTGGCCGTCCTTGCCGGACAAGGCGATGGTGGCGCCGGGCTCGGGCTTCTTGCTGACCCGCATGTGCGCGGCCACCTGGTTGCCCGTCAGCACGCGCTCGACCAGCAGCTCGACCTTGCCACCGCTGGCCTTTTCGCCGAACAGGCGGGCCTTGACGACCTTGGTGTCGTTGAAGACCAGCAGGTCGCCGTCGCGCAGCAGGCCGGGCAGGTCGCGGAAGATGCGGTCGACCGGCTGGCCGGCCGTGCCGTCGAGCAGGCGCGAGGCGCTGCGTTCCGCGGCGGGGTGCTGGGCGATCAGCGTCTCGGGCAGGGTGAAGTCGAAATCGGAAAGGGTGAAGGAGCGCAGGGACATGTGCGTTGGGGCAGGGCTGGACAGGCCCGCCGTGGAAATGAAAGACGGATGCACCCGGCCCGTGCCGGCCACCCGGTGGCCGCGGCACCTGGCCGGCGCGGGCCCAAACTTACCACGGTGCGGCGTCCAGGCCCGACCACAGGTGGTTCAGGTCGAGAAACCGCCAGTAGGCCGGGTCTTCGCGGCCGGTGATCTTCTCGCCGCAGTCGGGCGCGGAAAGGTCGATCACCTCTGGCGGGATGCGCGCGTCCTGCTTGATCGAGAAGAACACCTTGACCCGGGGCATCAGCAGCGAGCCGCCGCTTTGCGCCATGACCACGCCGATGCGCCCCGACTGCAGCCGCACCAGTGAACCGATCGGGTAGATGCCAAGGCTCTTCACGAAGGCCTGGAAGATGGTGGGATCGAAGTGCCCCTCGGCCCAGCCGGCCATCTTGCGCAGCGACTCGGCCGGATCCCAGCCGGCCTTGTAGGGGCGGTTGGAGGTGATGGCGTCGTACACGTCGCACACGGCGCCCATGCGCGCCAGCAGGCTGATGGCGTCGCCGCGCAGGCCCGCGGGGTAGCCGGAGCCGTCGGTCTTCTCGTGGTGGTGCAGGCAGACGTCGAGCGTGGCGGCATCGGCTTCGCCCGCCGCGAGCAACATCGCATGGCCCTCGGCCGGGTGGCTTTTCATGAGGGTGAATTCTTCGTCGGTCAGCTTGCCCGGCTTGTTCAGCACCGCCAGCGGAATCGCCGCCTTGCCGAGGTCGTGCAGCAAGCCGGCGACGCCGGCCGCCCGGATTTGCGCGTCGTCCAGCCCGAGCCGCCGCGCCAGCGCCACCATCAGGGCGCAGACCGCCACCGAATGCATGTAGGTGTAGTCGTCCGCTTCCTTGATGCGCGCCAGGCTGATGAGCGCTTCGGCGTTCCTGGTCACCGAGTCGGTGATCTCCTGCACCACATGCCGCGCCACCGCGGTGTCCACGGCGTTGCCCAGGCGTGCTTCCTTGAACATGGCGGTGACCGCCTGGCGCGACACGGCGCAGATGCGGGCGGCCCTGGCGAGTTCTTCGGCCACGCTGACCTGCTGGGTGTCGCGCGCGGCCTCTGCGCTGGCCTGCATCACCTCTTCGATGGCTTCTGCCGTCGCCGCCTCGAGGATGACCGGCGCATCACCCGGCACATCGAGCCCCTTGCTGGCGTCGATCCACACCTCCTGGATGCTGCTGGCGAGGATGCGCTGGATGTCGACCGGGTCGGTCAGGACGAACTGGCTGCGCCAGAACGGGTGCTCCATCCAGGAGCCGCAGAATTCGCTGAGGTGCATGCCCAACAGGAGCTGCTGGGTGCGGATGCGCTTGAGCATGGGCGGTAACAAATTGAGGCGGTTCGGCCAGTATGCCGGGCCGACCGGCAGCTCGGCAGTTATTTTTCGGCGCCCATTCAGCGGGATGGTTCGCGCGCATGCCGCCGGCCGCCCGGCCACAGGCAGAATCGCGCGATGCCTGAAAACCCATCCGCGCCACCGACGGCCAGGCCAGCCCGGCCCGCGCCGGCCAAGGCGGCACGCACCATGAGCCCGGCCCAAAAGGCCCTGCAGAAGATGGGCCTGCGGCGCGACATCGATCTGGCCCTGCACCTGCCGCTGCGCTACGAGGACGAGACCCGCCTGGGCCGGCTGGCCGACGCGCGCGAGGGCGAGACGGTGCAGGTCGAGGCGGTGGTAACGGCGGCCGAGATCAGCCTGCGGCCCCGGCGTCAACTGCTGGTGACCGTGGACGATGGCACCGACACCTGCACGTTGCGCTTCTTCACGTTCTACCCTTCGCATCAGAAGGCGCTGGCGGTGGGCACGCGGGTGCGGGTGCGGGGCGAAGTCCGCGGCGGTTTCATCGGCCGGCAGATGCTGCATCCGCAATTTCAGGCGGCCGGCGGCGAGCTGCCCGACGCGCTGACCCCCGTCTACCCCACGGCGGCCGGCCTCCCGCAGACCTACCTGCGGCGGGCGGTGCAGAGCGGCCTGAACCGTGCCAGCCTCGGCGAAACCCTGCCAGCGGAGATGCCCGGCTACGCGCCGCAGGACGGCCGGCCGGGTACTGCGCAGTGGAGCCTTCGCCAGTCGCTGAATTTCCTGCACCACCCAACGCCCGATGTGTCGCTCGCGGCGCTGGAAGACCGCAGCCATCCGGCCTGGCAACGCCTGAAGGCCGAGGAACTCCTGGCCCAGCAACTGTCGCAGCTGTTCGCCAAGCGCGAGCGCAACCGGCTGCGTGCGCCGCCGCTGGCGCCGGTGCGCGGGGCGGGCCTTTCGCTGCACGAGCAACTGCTGGCCGTGCTGCCTTTTGCACTCACCGCGGCACAGCGCCGCGTCGGCACCGAGATCGCCGAAGACCTCACCCGCAACGTCCCCATGAACCGCCTGCTGCAGGGCGACGTGGGCGCCGGCAAGACCGTGGTCGCCGCGCTCGCCGCCGCCATCTGCATCGACGCCGGCTGGCAGTGCGCGCTGAGGGCGCCCACCGAGATCCTGGCCGATCAGCATTTCCGCAAGCTCGTCGGCTGGCTCGAGCCGCTGCTCGCGCCGCGCGGCCTGAAGGTGGCATGGCTCACCGGCAGCCAGAAAAAGAAAGAGCGCGACGCCATGCTGGCGCTGGTCGCCAGCGGCGAGGCCGCGCTGGTGGTGGGCACCCACGCGGTGATCCAGC
>JAQGNA010000337.1 GCA_028292075.1 Rhodoferax sp.
AAAAAGCTGGCATGGCCGAGTTCGGGGTGCGACAAAATACCCGACCTGCCGATCCGGACGCCCATGATTTCCAACCCGCCCGCCACCGCAACCGCGTCACACGTGGACCGCACGCCCAACTGCCATCGTTGCGCACTGCGCCAGAGCGGCCGGTTCACACCGGTCACCGAAACCGAACTGAACTTCGTACAGAACTTCCGGCGCAGCGTGCGCCAGGCGACGCCGGGCACGGTGCTGATCCGCGAGAACAGCGCCGACGACAGCCTCTACACCCTGTACGCGGGCTGGGCCTTCCGCTACAAGACGCTGAGCGACGGCCGCCGGCAGATCCTCAACTTCCTGCTGCCCGGCGATTTCATCGGCATGCAACAGAATTTCAGCGACGGCGCGGCCTATGGCGTCGAGGCGCTCACGGCCACGTCGCTTTGCGCCTTCCCGCAGAGCGGCCTGCTGAACCTGTTCCAGACGCTGCCGAGCCTCGGCTTCGACGTGACCTGGCTGGCCGCAAGCCAGAAGAACGTGATCGACGAGAACCTGCTCACAGCCGGCCGGCGTACCGCCGCCGAGCGCGTGGCGACCCTGCTGCTGCAGCTGTTCCAGCGCGCTGAACGGGTGGGGTTGGTGGTGGACGGGGCCTTCGAGTTTCCGCTCAACCAGCAGCATGTGGCCGATGCACTCGGCCTCTCGCTCGTGCACACCAACAAGACCATGCGCCGCTTGCTCCGCCTGGGTCTCTACCGTCTCGACAATGGGTGGCTGCGCTTGCTCGAACGCAAGGCGCTGGCCGCCCTGGCGGACCACGACGACGCGCCGCTGCGCCCGGTACCGCTCATCTAGGCGACGTAGGCTCCAGACTACAAAACCCGACGGGCTGCGACGACACCCGCAGCCAGGGCAGCCGCCTAAGCTCTGCGGCAAACGAAGCCGGCCGCGCACGCAGGAACTAGGAACCAAGACCAGTCGAGTGCATCAGCTTCCCCTAACTGGAGCCCTGAATGACCTACCTGACATCTTCCCTCGATGCCGCGCCCGCGATGGCCGCGGCCTTGATGCAGCAGCCGTTGCACCACCCTCTGCCCGGCCGCATCGCACGCCAGCAGCAGCAGAACAACGGTTTCCCCGAATTTCAGCCCAAGGCGCAGATGGGCGATCTGGTGGAAGACGACCGGGCGCATAGCCTGTCGGCCTACCTCGAGCGGGCCGGCAAGTCGGGCGAACTGCCCGCCACGCGCTCGGCTGGCGCGCGTCTGCACGATCTGGACGATGCCCGCGCGCGCAGGCAGCAGCAGGAATAGCAGCACGAACAGCCGCGGGACCGCGACCGCTCCAAACCTTTTTTCGACAGGCCGCCGCCATGGGTGCAAGCACCCGTGACGGCGGTTTTGTCATTTGGCCGGCGCCGCGCCGCGCGTCGGCCGCTCGCTCTGTTGCGACGCCAGCTCCTGCATGTCACGCTCGTAACCCTGCAGCCATTTGAGCCCATGCTGGCGCTGCGCCGGCGTGGTGGCGTTGTGCACCGCGGCCACGCCTTCGCACATCTTTTCGGTGGCCGCGGCCTGGGCATGGCGTGCGGCGTCGGACGGCTGCATCAGGCGCTCGATGGCGTCGCGGGCCTCTTCCACGGCGCGGGCGTTGTCGGGCGGACGGGCCAGCCATCCGCGCAGGGTCTTGAGGGTGTCCTGCTGGCGGTGCAGCCGTTCGGCGTACTGGGTCTGCACGTCCAGGCCGGCCGCCGACACCTGCTGGCGCAGCAGGTCGCGCTGCGCGCTGTCGAGGCGGCCGTACACCGTCTGCGCGTTTTCCAGCGCCTTGTCGTAGCGCTTGGAAAGCACCTGTTCTGGCGAGCGGTTCAGCCAGTCCTTGCGGAAGTCGGCGTTGGATTTGGCGTACTTCTTCTCGAGCGCCTCGACCTGGCGCGGCTGCAGTGTCGTGGCCAGCTGGACCGCGGTGGGGGCCGCGGCCACGACCAGCGTGTCGAGCCGGGCGCGGACCTCGTTCCACTGCGCGCAAACCTGGGCAGGCGTCACTTCCTGTGTCACCAGGGTCTGGGCGGTGCGCAGCAGGCGGGCGTATTCGGGCAGCTCGCGCCGGCGGTGCCAGACCTGCAACTCTGCCAGGTCTTCCTTCAGTCGAAGTGCCTGCTCCCCGGTAAAGTCGACATAGCCGTCGAGCCACCAATAGGCGAGTTCCGGGCCGTTGTTGTAGCCGAGCTTGATGGCGCTGCAGGCCTGCAGCAGAGCGGCTGTCAGCAACAGGCCGATAATCCGTGCCCAGGTTCCAGTCACATTCTTCAGGAAGAGATTCAGCATCATGTCAGCAGTCGATGTGGTCGTCATGGCCGCGGGCAAAGGCACCCGCATGAAAAGTCAGTTGCCGAAAGTGTTGCATCGTTTGGCCGGGCGCGCGCTGCTGGGCCATGTGGTTGACACGGCTGCCGGGTTGAAGCCTCGCCGCGTGGTGGTGATTACCGGCCATGGCGCCGAGGTGGTCGAGGCCGCCATCGGCCCCGAAGGCGCGGCCGCCGGGCTCGATCTTCGCTTCGTCCGCCAGTCGCCGCAGCTCGGCACCGGACACGCCGTACAGCAGGCGCTGCCTGAACTGGCCGACGACGGCATCGTGGTGGTGCTGTCGGGCGACGTGCCGCTCACCCGCGTGGAGACGCTGCAGGCGCTCATCGAAGCCTCTGGCGGCGAACGGCTGGCCCTGCTCACGCTGGCGCTGCCCGACCCGACCGGCTACGGCCGCATCGTGCGCGCCGAAGACGGCGCGGTGCAGGCCATCGTCGAGCACAAGGACGCGAGCGAAGAACAGCGCCGCATCGGCGAGATCTACAGCGGAATCATGGCCGTGCCCGCCGCGCACCTGCGGGCCTGGCTGGCCCGCGTCGACAACCGCAACGCCCAGGGCGAGTACTACCTGACCGACATCGTCAAGCTGGCCGTGGCCGACGGCGTGCGCGTGGTGGCGCACAAGATCACCGACGAAGTGCAGGTGGCCGGCGTCAACAGCCCGGTGCAACTTGCCGAACTCGAACGCGCATACCAGCGCCGCAGGGCGCAGGCGCTGCTCGAAGACGGCGTGCGCCTGGCCGACCCGGCGCGCTTCGACGTGCGCGGCAGCCTGCAGTGCGGGCAGGACGTGGCCATCGACGTCAACTGCGTCTTCGAAGGGCGAGTGACCCTGGGCGACGGCGTGCGCATCGGCGCCAACTGCGTCATTGCCAACGCGGTGATCGAGGCCGGCGCGGTGATCCACCCATTCACCCACATCGACGGCGAACAGGCCGGCGTGACCGTGGGCCCGGGCTCGCTGGTCGGGCCGTTCGCCCGGTTGCGCCCCGGTGCGCGGCTGGGGGCCGCGGTGCACATCGGCAACTTCGTCGAAGTGAAGAATTCCACCCTGGCCGATGGTGCCAAGGCCAACCACCTGGCCTACCTGGGCGACGCCGTGGTGGGGGAGCGGGTCAACTACGGCGCGGGCAGCATCACCGCCAACTACGACGGCGCCAACAAGCACCGCACGGTGATCGAGGCCGACGTGCACGTGGGCAGCAACTGCGTGCTGGTGGCGCCCATCACCATCGGCGCGGGCGGCACTGTCGGCGGCGGCTCCACCCTGACCAAGGACACGGCGCCCGGCGCGCTCAGCGTCGCCCGTGGGCGGCAGGTGAGCATTCCCGACTGGCGGCGGCCAGAAAAAACACCGGGAAAAGCGCTGCAGATCGCGCCCGAGAAGGCCGCGGAGTAAGGTGGAGCCGCTGAACCAGGCGGAACAGGCGCCCGCGGCGCACGCGGCGCCCGCGGCGCACGCGGCCGGCGCAGACGATCTCTGGTCCCGGCTGCAGCGGAGCGAGGCCGACAACCACCGCCTGCGCACCGAACTCGGCGCCGTGCGTGCCGAGCTCGAGAACTTCATGCACAAGGTCTCGCACGACCTGCGCGCGCCGCTGCGGCACATCACCTCCTATGGTCCGCTGGTGCGCGAGATGCTCGCCGACGGCGAAGACCCATCCTCCTGCCTCGACACCATGGACCAGTCGGCCCGTGACATGGGCAAGATGATCGACGCGCTGCTGGCGCTCTCGCGCCTGGCCAAGACCGAACTCTCACCGGTGCCGCTGCCCATGGCGGCGCTGGTGGCCGAGGTGGTGCGCGGCCTGCAGGCCCAGGCGGGCGCGCGCCAGATCGAATGGCATGTGGCCACCGACTGGCCGGCCACCCACGGCGACGTGGCGCTGGTTCGCCAGGTCTGGGCCCACCTGATCGCCAACGCGGTGAAGTTCACCCGCGGGCGGCCGGTGGCCCGCATTGAAATCGGCTGGACGCCGGCAGTCCCGTGTGAAAACGGCCAGGCCGGCCCTGGCGGCGGCATCTTCTTCGTGCAGGACAACGGCGCGGGCTTCAATCCGGCCTACCGCGACCAGCTGTTCGGGCTGTTCCAGCGGCTGCACAGCGCTTCGCAGTACGAGGGCACCGGCCTCGGTCTGGCGCTGGCGCGGCAGATCGTGTCGCGCCATGGCGGCCTGATCGAGGCTGAGGGTGCGCTCGATCAGGGTTGTCGCGTCAGCTTCACCTTGCCTTAGACGTCGTCAGCAACACGATCCCTCCGACCACCACCAGGCCTCCCACCACCTGCATCGGGCTGAGGCGCTGGTCGAGAATGAGCCAGCCGAACAGCAGCGTGGCGATGGGTTCGCTGTTCATGACCGCGGCGTTGCGCACCATGTCGAGCCGGGGCAGGGTGATGAACATCACCGAGAACGCCGTGCCGTAGAGCAGCACCAGCAGGGCCAGGCCGGTCCAGCCGAGCTGGTCCTGCGGCCACGACATGCCGCCCGGCACCACGCCGCTGAAGCCTGCCAGCAGCATGGTCGTGAAGACGATGCTCAGCGTCATCAGGCTGCGCACCGAGCCGCGCAGCGACTTGAGCTTGTGGTCGGTGATCCACAGTGCCACGGCGAACACCAGCGCGGCACAGGCCGAAAGCGCGATGCCTTCGCCCCACTGCGGTCCCACCGACTGCGCGGACGCCAGCCGGCCCGGTACGTCGAGCGCCATGACCAACCCCGCCAGGATCACGCCCATCAGCGCGCAGGCGCGCCCGGTGGGCCGGGGGCCGCCGAGCGCCCAGGTCAGCAGCGCCAGCACCACCGGCAGCGTGTTGCTCACCAGCAGCGCCAGTGCCACCGGAATGCGGGCCACGGCCGAATACAGGCAGATGCTTTGGGTGGCGATGAGCAGTCCCACCGCCAGCTGCCAGGGCCAGGCCCCGCGCGGCAGCCTCAGGGCCTCGCGCTGCCACAGCACCACGCCAAGCAGGGCCAGCATGGTGACCCCGGAGCGGCAGACGATGGCCACCAGCAGGCCGGTGCCGTGGTCGAAGGCCATGCGGGCCGAGATGTGGTTGCCGGCAAAGGCGCAGCCGAGCAGGGCAATGAGCGCCACGGCGATGTGGCGCGGAAATAAAACGGGTGCGGTCATGGAAGAAAACGGAGCGTGAAAGCAGAAAAGGCCGCCGGGCGGGCGAGGCCGCGCGGGCAATGCGGCGTCAGGCGCGCGGCCGGATCATAGGGCCAGGGGCCGGACCACAGCCTGCTGTCGAGCGATGTCCCGGCCGCGGACGGGCCATCATGGGGCCCGGCGATAATGAGGCCTGTGATGTGCAAGCCTCTTCAAATTTCTTGGGAACCGGTATGAAAACAAACATGTGGCGAATTTCGGCGCTGGCGGTGGTGCTGTCGGCCGCGGCAGGCCTGGCCCAGGCCGAGCCGACGCCGGCTAAGAAGGAACTGATCGCCAAGGTGCTGCAGCTGCAGGAACCGGTGCGTGAGCAGGTCGTCCGCCAGCTTGCGCAGGGACCGCTCGGCCCCCTGAGCCAGCAGGTTTCGCAGATCCTGCAACTCCGCGTGCCGCCTGAAAAGCGCGAGGCACTGACGAAGGAAATCCAGGGCTACGTCGCCAAGTACATGCAGGAGACCACGGCCCTGCTGCACGAGCGTGAAGCCAAGCTCGCGCCCACCGTGGTCGGCCCGATGCTCGACGAAAAGTTCAGCGAAGAAGAGCTGAAGCAGCTGATCGCGTTCCTCGAATCCCCGGTGCAGCGCAAGTTTGTGCAGTTGACCGGTGACACCGTCAAGGCGCTGTCCACCCAGTTGGTGACCGACACCCGCGCCGTGGTCGAACCCAAGTACAAGACCCTGGAGCAGACTGTGTCCAAGCGTCTCAATGAAGTGACCGGCACCGCCGCGAACCCGCCGGCCAAGCCCGCCAGCAAGTGATCGCCACGGGCCGAGGGCGCGCCTTCCGGCGAGCTCTCGACCTGCAGCCTGGTCAGGCCATGGCGGCCGTGGCTGTCGCGGCTGTTGTGGCTGTCGCGGCTGTCGCTGTCGAGGCGGAGCCCGCACCCGCCCGGCTCGCCACAGAGCCGCCGTAGGCCAGGCCGGCCGCCACGCTGCCGAAGCGGTCGCCCGAGGCCATCGCGGTGCCCGGAAACGCCGCCTGCATCGCGTCCTGCAGCGGCGCCAGTGAAGACGACCCTCCCGTGAGATAGACCGTGTCGACCTGGCGCAACCCCGATGCCGCCACGCACTCGCGCGCGCAGGCGACGATGGCGTCCAGTTGCGACTGCAGCACCTCGTGCAGCCCCTCGGGCGTGACCGGCACCGCCAGCTTCGCCTCGATGGCCGACAGGTCGATGCGCGCCGCGCCGCCAGACACCGAACAATCGATCTTGGCCGCCTCGGTGGCTGCGAGCAGCTGGTGGCCGAGGTGCTCCTCCAGCACCTGCATCAGGCGCGCGTGCAGGCGGCGGTCGCTGTAGTCGCTGCGCAGCGACGCGCTGTGCGCCACCGCCTTGCGGCCGTACGACTGCTGGATCAGGTGCCAGGTCGACAGGTTGAAGAACACCGAAGAAGGCACCTCGCGCCCGCTCGGCCCCACATGGCCCAGGCCGAGCAGCGGCATGGCGTGCCGCAGGTGCAGCGCGCGGTCGAAATCGGTGCCGCCCAGGTGGACGCCGGTGGTCGCCAGCAGGTCGTGGCTGCGGTCGAAGTCCGCGTGGCGCCCGGGGCCGACCCGCACCACCGTGAAGTCGGAAGTGCCGCCGCCGATGTCGACCACCAGCACCGTGGTGTCCTGCGTGACGCGGCGCTCGAAGTCGAAGGCGGCCGCGATCGGCTCCAGCTGGAACTGCACCGCTTCGAAGCCGGCCGCCAGGGCGGCCCGGCCCAGGGTGGCCTGCGCCAGGTCGTCACGGGCGAGGTCGTCGTCGACGAAGTGAACCGGTCGCCCGAGCATGGCCTGCGCCACGGGGTGGCCCAGGTGCTGCTCGGCCCGGCGCTTCAGCTCCTTGAAGAAAAGCACCACCACTTCGAACAGGCTGACCAGTTGGCCGTTGACCAGCGTCTGCTCGTCCATGAGGCTCGAGCCGAGCAGGCTCTTGATCGAGCGCATCAGCCGGCCGTCGGTGCCGCTGAGGTAGGCCTGCATCGCGGCGCTGCCATAGAAGATCTGGCCGGTCTCGTTCGAGAAAAACAGCGCGGTGGGCATCGAGGGCCGGCCTGCTTCAAGCGGAATGCTTTGCAGCAAGCCGTCGTCGCCCACCAGCGCCACCGCCGAGTTGGACGTGCCGAAGTCGATGCCGAGCATCATGCGC
>JAQGNA010000341.1 GCA_028292075.1 Rhodoferax sp.
GAGCGACTTCGCCTTGCGCGCGAGCAGCGAGCCGTTGGTGGTCAGCGTCAGGTCCAGCGGCCTGCCTTCGACGGTCCGCAGCGCGGCGAGCTGTTCGACCAGGATTTCGATGTTCTTGCGCAGCAGCGGCTCGCCGCCGGTCAGCCGGATCTTGCGCACGCCATGTGAAAGGAATTGCCTTGCCAGCCGCGTGATCTCCTCGAAGCTGAGCAGCGCGCTGTGCGGCAGGTAGGGGTAGTCCTTGTGGAACACTTCCTTGGGCATGCAGTAGCTGCAGCGGAAATTGCAGCGGTCGGTGACGCTGATGCGCAGGTCGTGCAGGGCGCGGCCGAGGCGGTCGCCGAGCAGGCCGGTCGGTTCGGCAACCAGCGTTGGCAGCGCCCCGCCCCAGGTCGCCTGAGTGGCGATGCGGCGCTGATCGACCAGAGGAATCACGCGTGAGGACATCCGCTGATTCTGCCTGACCAGGCCCTTTGCGGGGTGGGCCAGCCGGCTTGGCCTTCATTGGATGAAGGGCAGGGCTCGCAGCGGCCCGCCGCAGTCAAAGGGTTCGAACCGACACCGTTTTCAGAGTGGTGAATGCCAGCACCGAGGCCGCCACGTCGTCCGCCGCAAAATGGTCTGCGCTGTCGAGCCCGTCGCCATCGGGGTCGTTCACGGTGAGGTTGGCACAGCGCAGCCGGCGGGCAAGGCGCAGCGGGCGCGCGTCGTCCGACGTCCACACATGGGTTGCCACCACGTTGATGCTGGCATTGGCCAGCGCCACCGCTTCGGCTTCGGTCTGGAAGGCGCTGGCGGCCAGCACCGGCCCAGGCACGTTCTCCAAGGCCAGGGCCTGGGCCAGAGGCACGTCGCGCAACAGTGTCGGCGCCTGGTAGAAACCGGTCTCGGGTGCATCGTCGACCACCACGCCCTGGGCCGCCATGGCGATGCCCGCCACCTGGGCGTCGGAGAGGTAGTCCCACACCCGCTGCTGTTCGCTCTGGCGCACCAGCGGACCCATGTCGAGGCCGCCCAGCGCGGGCCCTACCCGCAGCGCCTCGAACGCATCGGCCAGCCGCTCCAGCAGTGGCTCGTAGGCCGAGGCTTCCACCAGCAGCCGCGCCCCCGAAAGCCGGTGATGGCCGGCGCAATGCAGCACGCCGCGCACGATGGCCGGCACCGCGGTGTCCAGGTCGGCGTCGGCGAACACGATCTGTGGCCTGGCACCGCCCAAGGCGACCGTCACCGGACAGTGCCGTTCGGCGGCGGCCTGCTGCACCAGTGTGGCAAGGCCGGCGTTGCCGGTGAGGCTGATGTGGTCCACCCCCGCATGCCGGGCCAGCGCTTCGCCCACTTCCTGGTCATTGCCGGTGATGATGTTGAGCGTGCCGACCGGAAACCCGGCCCTGGCCGCCAGCTCGCCCACGCGCAACAGGGCCAGGCTGGCTTCTTCGGCGGGTTTGACCACGCAGACATTGCCGGCGGCCAGCGCGGCGCCGACATCCTGGCCGAAGATGCGCAGGGGGTCATGGCCGGGCAAGAGATGCACCGTCACGCCATACGGCTCGCGCCAGGTCTGGACGCGGTAGCCGGGCCGATCGGGCGCTGGCTGGCTGTGCAGGGCCTCGCACGCATCGGCCAGACGGGCGAGTCGCGCCGACAGGGCCGCGACCTCCGCCTCGGCGCGGCGGCGCAGCCGCCCGGCGTCGCGCTGCACCAGCGCCACCAACTCCGGTGCATGCTGCGCAATGGCCTGTGACCACTGCCGCAGAAGCCGTCCGCGCTCGGCTGCGGCAGCCTTTTGCCAGACGCCGTCGAAGCCGTCCCGCGCGGCAGAAACCGCGTCGTCCACGTCGCGCGCATTGCTGCGCTGGACCACGTCGAAGGCCTGGCCGTCGGAGGGGTCGATGACGGGCAGCGTGCGGCCCGAAGCCGAGGGCACATGGGCATTGGCGATGAAGTTGAGCGGCATGCGTTCCATTCTGCGTGAAACGCCTGCGATCTGCTGCCCGCGCCGGTGTCCGGCTCAGCAGTTGGAGCCCTGGCCTGTCAACCCTGACCGGTCAACCGGGTCTTGTGAACATTTCCGCCGTGCTCACGGCGCGGCCTTCGCGTGCGGCACGTCCTACCGCCAGGGTGACGGCGAGCGTCGCCATGGCATCGCGGCCCGACACCAAAGGCTCGGCCTCGCCACGGGCCACCGCCACGAAATGGTCGAGCTGGTTCGCATAGGCGCTCGAGAACATCGGCTGCAGCCCGCGCCGCACGGTGCGGTCGCGCCAGTCGCCGCCGGGCGTTTCGTGGCCCCAGAGCTGCATCGTGGGCACGGCCAGGGTGGCCTTGCGCCCGCCGATGTAATAGCAGTTTTCGGGCTCGTGGTGGAAGTAGAGCGCCTGGCCGGAGGTGACGTCGTAGGTGAAGGGGGAGGGCACGACGTCGCTCATGATGAAGCTGCCGAGCGCGCCGCTCTGAAACCGCATGATGATGGCCGCCGTGTCTTCCACCTCGAAGCCGCGGGCCTGGCTGGAGGCGATGGCCTGCACGCTGTCGATCTCGCCGCAGAGGTGGCGCAGGCAGTCGATGTCGTGGATTAGGTTGATGAGCATCGGGCCGCCGCCTGGCTTGCGGCGCCATTCGGCGTCGAAATAGCTGTCGTGCTTTTTCACCATCCACATGCCGTTGATGGCGGTGACGTCGCCCAGCTCGCCGGCGGCGATGGCACGCCGGGCCTCGCGGATGTCGGGGCTGTGGCGGCGGTGGTGGCC
>JAQGNA010000549.1 GCA_028292075.1 Rhodoferax sp.
CTCGACCTGCTGGTGCCACTCGACGCCGATGCCGACGGCAAGGTGACCTGGGGCGAGATCAAGGCCGCGCAGCCTGCGCTGCAGGCGCTGCTGCAGGCCGCCACCGCGATCGACGGACTCGCTGTGCCCGGTGCGGCACCGTGTCGACTCGCATGGACACCGGCCGGCATGGAGCGGCGCAGCGACGGAGGCTACCTGCGTTTTGCCAGTGCGCCGGCCTGCGGCGGGGCGGTGGGCTTCCGGTACAGCCTGCTGCGCGAGCAGGACGCCACGCACCGCCTGCTGGTCACCGGGCTCGTCGACGGCCAGCCGTTGCTGTCGACCTGGTCGCCACTGGATGCCGGCGCGCTGTCGCTGCGGCGTGCGGCCGCCGTGGGCACCGTGGGCACCGCCGTGGCGGATGCTGGCCACAGCGGATGGGCCACGCTCTGGGGTTACCTGGTGGTGGGCGTGCACCATCTGCTCGAGGGCTATGACCACCTTGCCTTCCTGTTGGCGCTGGTGCTGCCGCTGCGGCTCGTACTGGGACGTGCCCTGCCCGCGCTGGCACCAAACCCCAACCCGGCTGCGGCTGCGGTCAATGCGTCCGGGGGGCGCCGCGCCACCTGGCTGATGCTGCTGCGCACGATCACCGCCTTCACCATCGGCCATTCGGTCACGCTCATCATGGCCACGCTCGGCTGGACGACCGCCTCGCCGGTCTGGGTCGAGCCAGCCATCGCGCTGACGGTTGCCGCCACGGCGCTGCTCAACATCTACCCGGTGCCGAGGGTGCGCACCGACGTGCTCGCCCTGCTGTTCGGCATGGTCCACGGCTATGGGTTCGCGAGCCTTCTGACCGAAGCGGCGGCACCGCCCGGGCTCTTGCCCTGGGCGCTGGCCGGCTTCAACATTGGGGTTGAATGCGGCCAGCTGATTGCCGTCACCGGCTGGGTGCTGCTGTCTCAGGTCGTGCAGCGGCAAAGCTGGTACGGCCGGGTGGTGGTGCGGGGCGGCTCCTGGGTGCTGGCGGCGCTGGCGGCGTTCTGGTTCTGGCAACGCGTGCAGTGACTCGGCGGCAAGGGCAAGGCCGAGGGCAAGGCGATCCTGGTTCCGGCCGGTTATAACCAGGCCATGACTTTCACTGCTTCATCAGGCGCCATGGGCGAGCCTGTTTCGTTTTCGACGCAAGGCCCTGAACTGATTCAACACCTGCTGACTTCGGCCGTACGCCATGCCACGCCCTGCGGGCAAGGCGAGCTGGTGTGGCATGCCTGGGGCGCCGCCGGGCTGCCCGCGCATCCGCCCTTGGTGCTGCTGCACGGCGGCAGCGGCAGTTGGACCCATTGGGTGCGCAACATCCTGCCGCTGGTGGCGTCGGGCCGCCAGGTGTTCGTGCCCGACCTGCCCGGCTTCGGCGACTCGGCGCCTCCTGCGTCGGGCCGCGATGCCGACGCCCTGGTTGCGCCATTGGAAGACGGTCTGCGGCAGCTGCTGGACACCGGCGCGCCCCAGGGCCATCAGGCTTGCGACCTGGTCGGCTTTTCATTCGGCGGCATGACGGCAGGCCTGCTGGCTGCCGCGCACCCCAACCGGGTACGGCGGCTGGTGGTCTGCGGCGCGCCCGGCCTGGGCATCGCCTCACGGCGCACGGTGCCCCTCGCAGCCTGGCGTCATCTGGCAGACCCTGCGGCGGTGGACGCCGTGCACCGGCAGAACCTGACCGCGCTGATGTTCTCGAATGAGGCCTCGATCACGCCGCTGGCCCTCGAGGTACACCGCGCCAACGTCGTGCGCGACCGCATGCCGGGTCGCCGGCTGGCCTATACCGACGCGCTGCTGCAGGCGCTGCGGCAGTTGCGCTGTCCGGTGGCGGCGATCTATGGCCGCGAAGACGCGCTCTACCAAGGCAAGCTCGACAGCCTGCGGGCCGCGCTGGCGGCAGCCCCTGATTTCCGGGGGCTGGCCCTGGTCGACGGAGCCGGGCACTGGGTGCAGTTCGAACGGCCCGACGCTTTCGACGCCGCGTTGATGGCCGCTCTGTCTGCGTGAAGCCGGCCTGAATCGGAGTGAGGTCGCCATGAAGTCGGCATGAAGTCGGCGTCAATCTGCGCCTTTGCATTGACCCGTTGAACCACCAACCGATCAACGCGTGATACGGCTGGGTGGTGCGCCTACAGCGGCGCTGGCAGACGGCGCACGTCGCGCCTGGAATTGGTGAGTATTCTGAACAGACAACAACAACGCCGCAAGGCACAGGAGTTCAGAATGGGTGTGCATCGAATGAGTTTCCCGGCCGTGCTGGCCACGCTGTCCATCGCCCTGGCCGGCTGCGGTGAGACCGCACGACTCAGCGTGCTTGAAGGCATGGGCGCACGCCCGACTCTGCCTCAGCCGAATCCAACGCTGATTCCCACTGTCAACATTGCGCCGGCGCAGGGTTGGCCGCAGGGCGCCGGCCCCAAGGCCGCCCCCGGCACTCGCGTGGCGGCTTTCGCGACGGGGCTGGACCACCCGCGTTGGGTGATGACGCTGCCCAATGGCGACGTGCTGGTGGCCGAGAGCAACGCACCGCCCAAGCCGGAGGACGGCAAGGGCATCAAGGGTTGGGTCATGAAAAAGGTGATGGCCCGTGCCGGCGCCGGCGTGCCCAGCGCCAACCGCATCACGCTGCTGCGCGACACCAACGGCGACGGCGTGGCCGACGTCAGGAGCGTGCTGCTCGACAACCTGAACTCGCCCTTCGGCATGGCGCTGGTGGGCGACCAGCTGTACGTGGCCAACACCGATGCCGTGGTCCGCTTTCCGTACAAGGAAGGCGACACCCGCATCACCGCCGCGGCCACCCAGGTCGTGGCTTTGCCCGGCGGCCCCATCAACCACCACTGGACCAAGAATCTCATCGCGACCGGAGATGGCGGCAAGCTCTACGTCACGGTGGGCTCCAACAGCAATGTGGGCGAGCGCGGCATCGAAGCCGAGGCGGGACGTGCGGCGATCTGGGAGGTCGATGCACGCACCGGCGCCCACCGCGTGTTCGCGTCGGGCCTGCGCAATCCGAACGGCATGGCGTGGACGCCTGGCCAGAATGGCGCGGCGGCCACGCTGTGGACCGTGGTGAACGAGCGCGACGAGATCGGTAGCGACCTCGTTCCCGACTACATGACTTCTGTGCGGGACGGCGCCTTCTATGGCTGGCCCTACAGCTACTACGGCCAGAACGTCGATGTGCGCATGAAGCCGCCGGCCCCCGACCTGGTGGCCAAGGCCGTTCCGCCCGACTACGCGCTCGGCCCCCACACGGCCTCGCTCGGCCTGGCTTCGGCCGCCGGCACCAGCCTGCCTGCGCCCTTCGCGCAGGGCATGTTCATCGGCCAGCATGGGTCGTGGAACCGCAAGCCGCACAGCGGCTACAAGGTGGTGTTCGTGCCGTTCCAGAACGGCCAGCCGAGCGGCACCCCGGTGGACGTGCTCACCGGCTTTCTCAGCGACGACGGCAAGGCCTATGGCCGGCCGGTGGGTGTGGCGCTCGACAAGGGCGGTGCCTTGCTGGTGGCCGATGACGTGGGCAATGTCATCTGGCGGGTGTCGGCGCAGTGACCAACGAGGGCCGTGAACGCGCCGCTGCCGATCAATGCCAAAGCCTGCCTCATGGTGAGCCCAGGCACACCGCGACAGCCGCCATGTGGCACGCCGTGCCACCCATGACGAACAGATGCCACACCCCGTGCGCGTGCGTCCAACCCCTGCGGTTGACGTAGAACACCGTGCCGCCCGTGTAGCATGCTGCCCCGGCCAGCAACCAGCCAATGGTGGCGCAACTCAGGTTTGCCGCCATTGACACCGCTCCGGCCATGCCAAGCCAGCCCAGCACCAGATACAGCCACAGCGCAGGACGACCTTGCCCCTTGAGTTCGCGCGCTGCACCGGCCAGCGCCACCAGCCACATCGCCGCCAGCAGCGCATGTCTCCAGTTGATGACCTGGCCGAGCTCGCCGGCCCGGCTTCCCGCCGCAGCCAGCGCAAATGGCGTGTAGCTGCCAGCGATCATCAGGTGAATGGCGGCGTGGTCCGCGCGGGCCCAGCGGGCCTTGGCGTGGCCGCGGGTGCTGTGAAACATCAGCGATGCGGCGTAGAGCAGCGTGGCGCACGCGCCGAACACCGCCACGCCGACCACCGCCTGCGCATCGCCTGAACGCAGGGCGCGGTCGAGCAGCAGGCCAGTCGCGCCGAGGCTGCCGAGCAATGCGGCCAGATGGCTGTAGCCGTTGAAACGTTCACCTGGGTACATGTTGCGCACGCCGGGCCCGAAGCGGGCTCGGTGTGACTAGGCCACGGTTCTGTGGCGGCGGTGTGACGGCGTCCTGGCCGGCCCGTCACAGCCCTCTACAGCCAAGGGGCTCACAGCCACTTGGCGCGCTTGAACTTGCGGTACACCAGGCCGCAGGCGATGGCGATCACGCACAGGGCGACCGGGTAGCCGTAGCGCCATTTGAGCTCGGGCATCGCCTCGAAGTTCATGCCCCAGATGCCGGCAAACGCGGTGCACACCGCAAAGATACTGGCCCATGCGGCCAGCCGCTTCGTGACTTCGCCTTCTTCGATGGTCACCATCGCCAGGTTGACCTGGATGGCGGTGCCAATGGTGTCGCGGATCGTGTCGATCGAGCCGGTGATGCGGGCCAGATGGTCGACCACGTCGCGGAAGTAATCCTGCACGCTCACGCACATCTCGGGCACGCGGCCGCCGTGCAGCCGGCTGGTGCCTTCGAGCAGCGGCGCCACCGCGTGCTTGAGCAGCATCACCTTGCGCTTCAGGCCATACAGCAGCTCGATGTTGGCCCGGGCCGCACCGGTGGTGAAGATCTGTTGCTCGATGGCTTCGAGCTCTGACTCAAGGTTGTCGATCACGGGGAAGTAACGGTCGACCACCGCGTCCATCAGCGCATAGAGAACGAAGCCCGAGCCACGGGTGAGCAGGTCGGGCTCGCGTTCACAGCGCTCACGCACCCCCAGAAAGCCGATCTTGCTGCGGTTGCGCACCGACAGCACATAGTTGCGGCCAGTGAACACATCGACCTCGCCGACATGCAGCGCGGAGGGGTCGTCCGGATCGGCTTCGACGAGATGGAGCACGGCGAAGATGGAGCTGCCGTATTCCTCGATCTTGGGCCGCTGGTGGCCGTGCTGGGCGTCTTCGACCGCCAACTCGTGAAGGCCGAACTGGGCCTGCATTTCAGCGAGTTCCTCGGGGGTCGCATCCTGCAAAGCGACCCAGACGAAGCTGCCGGGGCGGGTCAGGTATTCGCCGATCTCGCGGACAGGGATGTCGGCCAGCTTGGCTCCGTTCTGGTAGACCACGCAGTTGATGAGCATCTGTTCAGTTCCGTGGCGGATGAAATGGAATTGCCACGATGATGGCACAGTGCCACCCTGTCGGCACACTGGCCGGGAACAGACCTTCAGGCAAACGGATAGGGGTAGCCGTACCTCTTGTAGACAGCCTTGAAGGCGTCGGTCTTGTGCAGTGTTTCCATTTCCTTGTCCCACATCGCCCGCAATTGTTCGCCCTTGGGCGTGTCGGCAAAGGCGAGGTAGAGACCGAGGTTCAAGGCGAACACCATCTGGTACGCGCTCATGTCGATGCGGTGCTTCTTGATGCCTTCCTCCAGGTCGGATTTGGCACCGATGAAGTAATCGAAGCGGTTGTTGTCGAGCATCAGAAAGGCGCGATCGATCCCGTCGACATTGCTGATCTCCATTGGCTCGTGGATGTAGCGCTCCAGGCCGTAGTCGCGAAGCCACCCGACGCGCTTGTGTGCCAGCGACGGCAAGCCGTTGAAGCCTGCCGGCAGACCCTTCTTGAACACCACCATCTGCGTGTTCTGGTCGAAATGCCACTTCGGATACAGCGGGAAATCTTTCTCCTTGAGGAAGGAAGCAACCCATGCATCCGCTTTCTTCTCGCGCACCATCTGCACCGTGCGCGCATAAGGGTAGATGGCGATCTTCGCCTTGACGCTGCGGCGCTCGTACACCATGCGGATCAAGTCGAAATAGAGACCCGTGCCGTCGCGGCGGGTGAGGTCGTGCCAGGTGTCCGAAACAAGTTCAATCTCGGTCGGAACGGGCCCGGTCGCCGGCACAGGTATTTGCGCTTGCGTTTGCGTTTGCGCTTGCACTGCGCCACAAAGCGCCATGCCAGCGGCCACGATCAGACTTCTGCGTTGAATGACTTGTGAAGGCAGTGCCGGAGGTGCCGCTGCATCAGGGGGGGTGTCGAGGCGCATGGGGCTCCAGTCAGAGGCAAGCTGCCTTTGCAACCGTTCAGCCGGCAGTGCTGCGCAGACCGTCTGGTTCAAAGTCGAATGGTCGAGTTGTTCTCGGGTCATCCTAAACTTTGTACCGGAGCGTGACAAGCGTACAACGCGGATCGCCTGTCAGCCTTGCAAGTGCGGGGCGGGAGTGTTCGTTGCTCATATCGCCGATCCGCCGATCTGCCCCCAGATGCACCGGGGCGGTGCGCCGTCGTGGCAAGGTGATCGCGAGGCGCGTTCAGCCCACTTCGTCTGTGGTCACGTTGAAGCGCAGCAGCGCGTTGGCGCCGAAGGCCATCGTGATCGGAACATCGGCGGCGTCGCGACCCCGGGCGATCACCACCCGCCCGATGCGCGGCGTGTTGTGGCGCGCATCGAATGTGTGCCAGCGGTCGCCCAGATACACCTCGAACCAGGCGCTGAAGTCCATTGGATACGGCACGGGCGGGATGCCGATGTCGCCGAGATAGCCAGTAACGTAGCGCGCAGGAATGTTCAGGCAGCGGCACAGCGCGATCGCCAGATGGGTGTAGTCGCGGCATACGCCGACGCCTTCACGGTAGCCTTCCAGCGCCGTGCGAGTCGGGCGGGCCAGCTGGTAGTCGAAGCGAATGTGGTTGTGCACGAAATCGCACACGGCCTGAACCCGCTGCCAGCCCAGCGGCGTCTGCCCGAAGCGGCTCCAGGCGAAGGCCAGCAGTTCACCATCGAAATCGCAGTAGCGGCTCGGCAGCAGGAATTGCAGCGTCGACACCGGAAGGTCGGAGGGCGCGTACTGAAAGGCGCCGAAATCCTGCGCGTCGGGCAGGCCGCTGTCCCGGATGGTGGCCTGGTTCTGAATGCGCACGCTGTTGGTGCCGTAAGGCACGTGAACACGGGCGCAGTGGTTCTCGAAGCCGTCCTGGTAGAAGTCCGTCATCAGCGGCGGGCTGATGGTGATGTTCTCGGGTGCCACCAGGTCTGCCGCCCGGGAAGGGTGCACCTGGAGCATGTAGATCAGGGCGGTGGGAGCCGTGACGCTCAATTCAATGTCGTAGCCGATCTGGATGAGCATGGGGACCTTGGTGACGGTTGAGTGGGGAAATCGAGTGACAGCAATGGCATGCTACAGAGGAAGCCGCTCGAACATTGCAGTTCGTCATGCTCCAGCGGCGTAGGTCATCGGGCAATGGACGCACCGTGCAATGTAAGGGCAGAAGGTCGAAGGACGTTCAACATGTAGAGCGGTTGTGAAGGTGGCGGAACAGGATGAACACAGGTTGGATCCGGTTCCACGAAGCAGGTTCGCTGATCTTCAGCATGCCGCCCGCGCGCGACGATCGGATCGCGAAAAAAAGAGTGCAACGCTGGCATCAAGTCCAAGCCGCGACACCGAGGACTGGCGGCCAAAGGTTGCCTGCAAGCTTGGTGCCAGCTGCGGCTCGAGTCGTAACCGATGGTGACTACGGTCCCGTGTGGCAAGACGTGGCGGGCCGTGCAGCAGGCCCCGGTGGCATGCATCAGATTCCTGAGGCGACCGCCTTGCACTTCAGGGTCACCACGACCTGGCCGCCGCTCGGCAATGCGGGCAGGGACACGCCCGCGGTGCCGAGCAGGCTGGCCACGGGCACCGTGGCGCCAGGGCATGCCGCGCCACCGCTTGCCGTGCAGGTGGCGGTGGGGTCTGGCGTATTGCAGTCCAGTTCTGCCGATGCGATGTCGCGCAGGATGGCGCCATCGGCCGCACTCGGCCCGTTGTTCACGACGGTCAGGGTGAACGTGACGATCTGGCCCGACTGCACGCTGGCGGGCGACGCCAGCTTTGCAACGCTCAGATCGGCGCGAGGGATGGCGGTGTTGCTCAGGCTGCAGGTCAGGTCGTCGCCAGCTGCAAGCGTCATGGTCAAGGTCGGCCCGCTGCCGCTCGGCGTCTGGCCGCCGGCCCGCCCGTTGACGCAGCTGTAGGCGGTGGCGTAGTCGGCCAGGTTGGCGCCGGCGGCTGCCGTTTCCGAGAGGGTGTACGCGGTGTCGGTACTGGCAGGCGCCAGTGTGGCGACTTCCGCGGCCGTGCTGCCGGTGCCGGTGGTCGTGGTGGTGACGGGTCCGCCCGCACCCGCGATGCTCAGTGTGAACTGGTCAGCGGCGACGAGACGCCCGCCCGGCAGCACCTTGTTCAGCCGCACGATGGGCTGTTTGGTGTTGGTGAAGGTGCAACTGATGTCCGCCGCAAGCCCGAGCGATGCCGCTGGCACGGTCACCCGCCGGTTGGCCAGGTCATAGGTTGGCGAGAAGGCGAGGCCGGTATCGGCATTGGTGCAGGCGATGGCGGTGGTGACCCAGCCCGCTGCCGGCGCCCCTTCGGTGAGGACCACGTTGGTGGTCAGGTTCGGAATGGAGACCGGGTTGCCCACCACCGCCGTTTCGATGGCGGACGTGGTCAGTGGGCCGGGTTGTGTGGCGGTGTTGGTGGCGACAAAAGTGAAGGGTCCGCCCACGCTGCCGATGGTCGTCTTGGCCACGCGGATCTTCGGGTCGTGAATGGTGATCGCATAGTCTTCCACTTCACCCGACCCGGCAAATCCCGTGGGCGCGGCGATGTCGCTTGCATTGACGGCAGTGCGCACCCGCAGGTAGGAGAGTCCGGCAACGATGTCGGCGTTGACGGTCCAGGTCAGCAATGCTGTTCCGCCGCTGCAGTTGACGGTGGCGGACCGCTCGTCTTGATCGAAGACGCCGCTGCGATCGAAGTCGATCCAGCCGGCCGTCGGGGCGGAGCCCACGCAGCTCACGGGCACCTGGTAGCTCTGCCCCGCCAGTGTGCGGGTGAGCGGGGCAAGCGAGGCCATGTTCACGCCGTCCTCGTCATTGGTCCCGTCCGTGCTGGTCGTGTCGTCGCCGGTGGCGCCAACGCCACTGTGCGGCGTGGCTTCGACGTCGACCCGGCTGCCAAGCAATGCGGTGGTCGGTTGCATGCGCGTGGCGAGGGCAAAAGTGGATGCCCCCGCGGTGGCCGGGAAGATCTCGTTCGTGCCCGGGTCGACAGTGCCATTGCGCCAGCTGTATTGAGGGATGTGCGCGGCCACGCCGTAGCTCGACGGCGCATCGCCGTAGTCGCCCACGCTGATCATCACTCCGACAGCAACGGCTTGTTGGCCGGCGCCGTTGATCGTGACGGTGGCGCTGGTGGCATTGTCGAGAAAGGCAATGGCCATGGCGGATGGGCCGCTGGTCAGGTAGCACGAATGGTATGTAATTTCACCGGAGATGGGCGCCGGCCCCGTGCGAAAGGTAAAGCTGCCGCTGTTGTTGTCGACGTAGTAAGGCTCGTCGCAACCGGGGCCCCGAAGCCGCTCGATGATGCGCAGCGTTGCGCCGGCCGGCGGCAAAATCACGGTCGACTCCTCTTCGCTCGTGGTTTCCGCGTCGGCGAACACCAGACCCAGCAGCGGGTAGGCGGCCCCATTCAAGGTGGCCGAACAACTGAAGTTGAACTTGGCATTCGTGCCATCGGTACGGGTGCGCAGACCGATGTCCATGGTGTTGCCGATGTCGGCTCCACCGATGTTGTACAGGTCGTCCAGCCCGTCTTCGAAGTAAGTCCCCGGCCGGTAGATGTCGAGATCTGGATCGGGGCCGCTGCCGCTGATGCCACTCAGCCCGCATGACACCGCCAGCGATGCACCGGCGATCGAGAAGTTGTTCGTCACCACGGTGCCCGCCTCGGAAATGTTCTCGGGCGCAGTACCCCACTGAAACCACAGGATGCTGTTCCTGTAGAGACCAGTCCCCCCGGTTGCAAACTGCGCCTGAGCAGAAAACGCGGTCATGACACAGACAGCGGCGGACAACAAGGCCTTCGGGCATCGCACGGGCATATTGGCATTCGGTTACGACGGAACTCATGCGAAGTGCTTAAGTCACGAAAATCCCTTTTAATATTGCATACGATCGTTTGCCAGTCAACGAGAAGTTTGGGAATTGTGAAATGTTTTGTGATGCACACAATGTCAGCGAAGAAAAGCCAGATTCCGGCAACAGGGATGCCGGTTGGCTGACACGTTTAAGGAACGTGCCGGCAAAAATGGAGCATCTTTGGAGTCCCTATGCCAGACCATCTCGACAACCGCGGCGCGCCGGATCGGAGCCGCATCGACATCAACGAATCACACGAGGTTCAGTACTGGACGCAGAAGCTCGGTGTAGACGAGGCGGAGCTGCGCATCGCCGTGGCGTCGGTGGGCGTCTCGGTCGAAGAGGTACGCTTGCATCTCGGCATGGCGCCGAGCCCGGTGGCAACGGCCTGACGCGGCGCTCGCCATGAAGACAACGGTCGAGTCACCTTTCGAGTATCGGGGTTGCCACTTCATCTGTAGCGTGGTCGAGCGCGCACCGCATGCTTACGAGCCTCACGTTCTGTACCAGCACGGTTTGGCCGGTCTGGAGCAGATGCCATTGCCTCAGGACGCCGAGCCTTACATCGGGCAGTCGGAAGCGTTGCGACATGCCCAGCAGCAGGCGGTCCGCTGGGTCCATGACCGCCTTGGAGATCCCCAAGGTCGGTTTTAGCCGGGCTCAGCAGCTGCCGGAGCGATGGCGCCGATCAGGCTTCCCGTCGCCGCCGTAGCCCTGGTGTCAGGCCCCACCTGGGCCGCAGCGGCGGGGAGGTCGAGCTCGACCCACACGGGCGCATGGTCGCTGGGCCGTTCGTTCTTGCGCGTGGGCTTGTCGATGACGCATTGGCGTGCCCATGGCCTCAGGGCGTCGCTGATCAGGATGTGGTCGATCCTCAAGCCACGGTTGCGCCGAAATCCGAATTCCCTGTAGTCCCACCACGAAAAGCTTTTCTCGCCCTGCGGAAAGAGACGGTACGCGTCGGTCAGGCCCAGGGCCAGCATGGCGCGCAGGTGATAACGCTCTTCTTCGGTGCAGTGGATCGTGTCCTTCAGCAGCACCGGGTCCCAGACATCCGCGTCATCGAAGGTGATGTTGTAGTCGCCCATGAGCACCAGTTGCGGATACTTGAGCAGCTCTTCGCGCAACCACTCGCGCAACGCGCGCAGCCAGTGCATCTTGTAGTCGAACTTGTCGGTGCCCGGCGCCTGGCCGTTCGGCATGTAGGCGCCGACCACCCGCACCCCGTTCACGGTTCCGGTGATGACCCGCGCCAGTTCGTCGCTGAAGCCGGGAATGTTCTTCACCACCTCGGTCGCGCCGGCCCGCGTGATCAGGGCGACGCCGTTGTACGTCTTCTGGCCGAAGCATTCGGCCCGGTAGCCCACGGCGGCCAGCGCTTCGTGGGGAAACTTGTCGTCGGTGAGCTTGGTCTCCTGCAGCGCCAGCACATCCACCGGATGCGCGGCCAGCCAGTCGATCACCTGCGGCAGGCGCACGGCAAGGGAGTTCACGTTCCAGGTGGCAAGTTGCATGGGCGGGTTCCGTAGGGCGGTGTCGGTGGCCAGCGGCCTGAAGTTCTACAGCCAGACGCCGTTGTGCGGCATCTGGATCGTGGTGGCTGGCGTGTCCCCGCCCAGCATCGCGGCGATGGCAATGCTCAGCAGCGAGATGAACACACTTGCGAACAGCGCCGTCCAGAAGCCCGACACCTTGAAGCCGCGCACCACTGCCGACACGAGCAGCAGCACCACCGCGTTGATGACCAGCAGGAAAAGGCCGAAAGTGACCAAAGTGAGGGGCAGCGTCAGCACGACCAGCAGCGGCTTCACGATGGCATTGGCGAAGCCCAGCAGCAGGGCCGCCACGGCCAGCGATCCGGCGCCGCTGAATGTCAGGCCCTTGAAGACGCGGCTGGCCACCCAAAGCGAAACGGCGGTGATGGCCCAGTGCAGGAGAAAGGCGATGAGGTCGTGGGACATGGAGAGTCGGGGAGGTTGACGTGGGGCGGATGCGGGCCGCTGGAGAGGACGAAGAGAATGAAGCCACGCACAGGCGAGGACGAGCGCGGCCATCATAAGCGCAAGGCAACGGGCAACGCGCGAGCCGGTGACGCGGCGCCTGCCACGTCTTCATGCAACGCTGGCTGTCACGCGATTGCCATCGATTCGACACGCTGCCGACATGGCTGGCCCTGAGACTGCGGTCTGACCATCACCACAGACACCGTCCTCACGACCGTCCCCAAGGAGCCGACCATGAAAGAGCTGCCCAGCCCTACCTTCCCACTGTCGCCCGTGACACCGGCTTCGCTGTTCCGGGGTTTCTTGCAGCGCCGGGAAGGAGCTGTCGACGCGCGGCCACACCTGGCGGTCGTCGAAAGGCTGTCCGTCACGGCCCTTGATGCCAACCCGGCGCCGGCACGCCAGGGCATCGAGGTGGCCTGGGCACAGCACCAGGACGAAGTCCGCCAGGCGCAGCGCCTGCGCTACACCGTCTTCGCGGGCGAGATGGGCGCGCGCCTGTCCCCCCAGGTGCCCGGGCATGACGTCGATCTGTTCGACGACTATTGCGAGCATCTGCTGGTGCGCGACGCCGCCACCCGCGAAGTGGTGGGCACCTACCGTGTGCTCACGCCGGTGCAGGCACGCCGCGTGGGCAGCACCTACAGCGACACCGAATTCGATCTGACCCGGCTGAGGTCGCTGCGCGAACGCATGGTGGAGCTGGGCCGCAGCTGCGTGCACCGTGACTACCGCCAGGGCGGGGTCATCATGGCGCTCTGGGGCGCACTGGCGGAGTTCATGGTGCGCAACCAGCTGGACACGATGGTCGGCTGCGCCAGCATCCCGATGATGCACAACGGCGTGCTGAGCGGCGACGCGGCCGCCAGTATCTGGCAGCAGCTCAGGCGTACCCATCTGGCGCCGATCGAACACCATGTGCTGCCACGGCTGCCGCTGCCCGTGGAGCGCCTGAACGGCACGCTCGACATCGAGCCACCAGCGCTGATCAAGGGCTACCTGCGGCTCGGCGCGAAGATCCTGGGCGCACCGGCGTGGGACCCGGATTTCAACACCGCCGACCTGCCCATGCTGATGCGCATCGGCGACATGCCTTCGCGCTACCGGAGGCATTTCCTCGGACAGGAGCCTTGGGGCGTTCACCGGCAGGCGAAGGGCTGACATGCGTGCGGCCTTCGACGCCACTGCACCCTGGAGCCATTTGCTGAATGGCGACCCGGCCGCTGGGGGCCATCGCGCCGCGACCAACGTCCACAGCGACGACAGCGACGCCGCCGCGCCGCGCTACCGGGCCATCTTCATCTCCGACCTGCACCTGGGCACGCCCGGCTGCCAGGCCGAGGGGCTGCTGGACTTCCTGAAGCACCACCCGAGCCACACGCTCTACCTCGTGGGCGACATCATCGACGGCTGGCAACTTCGCCGGAAATGGTACTGGCCGCAGTCGCACAACGACGTGGTGCAGAAGCTATTGCGCCGTGCGCGCAAGGGCTGCCGTGTGGTGTTCATCGCCGGTAACCACGACGAGTTCGCGCGCGGCTTTCTGGGCCTGCACTTCGGCGGCATCGAGGTGCAGGACGAAGCGGTTCACACCACGGCCGACGGCCGCCGGCTTTGGGTGGTGCACGGCGACGCATTCGATGCGGTGATCCAGTGCGCCAAGTGGCTGGCCTATGTGGGCGACGGCCTGTACGAGTTCACGCTCAAGCTGAACCGCCACCTGAACCGCCTGCGCAACCGCATGGGCCTGCCGTACTGGTCGCTGTCGGCCTACCTCAAGCTCAAGGTGAAGAAGGCGCTGAACTACGTCACCGACTTCGAGGAAGCGGTGGCCGCCGAGGCCCGCAAGCGAGGCCACCACGGCGTGGTCTGCGGCCACATCCACCGGGCGGAAATGCGCGAGATCGACGGCACGCTGTATTGCAATGACGGCGATTGGGTGGAGAGCCGCACCGCGTTGGTCGAACATCTCGACGGGCGTCTCGAGCTGGTGCAGTGGAACGGCATCGAGGCCGCAAGTAGCCGCATGCCCGCTGACGCCAAGCAGAAAATCGTGGCCGGCGAGCCCTTGGAGATCGAACAGGAAGTGTGCGAAGTCCTCGCACGGTGACATTAGCGGATAGACCGGGTGGACGACGCCGGAGCGGGACGAAGCCGGCCAGCCCTTTCAGGCGGGCGAGTAGGCCAGTCGCACGTAGATCGGTGCAAAGGCCTCGGCCTGGATGATCTCGATCAGCGTTTCCTTGCCGAGCTCGAGCAGCGCAATGAAGGTGACCACCAACACGGCCATGCCGCGCGCGGGATCGAACAATTCTTCGAATTCGACGAACTTGCGGCCTTGCAGCCGCTTCAGTACGAAGCTCATGTGCTCGCGCACAGAAAGCTCTTCACGGCTGATCTTGTGGTGCTGCACCAGCTTGGCCCGCTTCAGGATGTCGGCCCAGGCCTCCTGCAGATCGACCAGGTGCACGTCGGGAAACCGCGGCTGCAGCGACTGCTCGATATGCACCTGCGCCTTCAGGAAGTCGCGCCCGTACTGGGGCATGGCGTTGAGGCCGGCCGCCGCCAGCTTCATCTGTTCGTATTCGAGCAGGCGGCGCACGAGCTCGGCCCGCGGATCTTCGGCTTCCTCGCCCGCGGCAACCGCCTTGGGCGGCAGCAGCATGCGCGATTTGATCTCGATGAGCATCGCCGCCATGAGCAGGTATTCGGCCGCCAGCTCGAGGTTGCGGGTGCGGATCTCGTCCACGTACACCAGGTACTGGCGGGTCAGCCCGGCCATCGGGATGTCGAGGATGTTGAAGTTCTGCTTGCGGATCAGGTAGAGCAGCAGATCGAGCGGCCCCTCGAAGGCCTCGAGAAACACCTCCAGCGCATCGGGCGGGATGTACAGGTCGTGCGGCATCGCAAAGAGCGGCTCGCCGTACAGCCGCGCCAGCGCGACCTGGTCGACCACGCGCGGCGACGTGCTGCCGCTCGGCTCCGGGGGCAGGGCCAGGCCGGAGTCGGTGTCCGCGTGTATTTTCACCGGCGCTATGAAGTCAGGAGCGCAAGGCGTAGAGAGGAGCTGCGCTCGGCCCCGCTTTGTGCATCGAAATCAGGACTTGGTGGCCTGCGTCTGGTAGACGTAGGGCTGCTGTTCGACCTGGCCATCACGGTATTCGCGCCAGGCGCCGCGGTCCACGTTCTTGTCCCACAACAGTGCGCGCCCGGCCCGCTGCTGCGCTTCGAGCTCGGGTTTCTCGGCTTTCAGCTGCGCGATGAACTGGGTGGTGTCGGACTGGTAATCTGGGCGGCGAAATATGGACATAGACTGGACCTCTTTGGCTTGATTTTAAGGGGGAGCGATGGCACAGACCGGCCTGGCAAGAATTTGTTCCAAAGCGGGGCTGGCGATGATGCTGGGCGCCACGCTGCTGCTCGGCGCATGCGACCAGCAACGCATCGACGAACTGGAGGAGGGCGTGGCCACCGAGGCCGATGTGCGCGCCCGCTTCGGCGAGCCAGAAAAGGTGTGGGACGCCCCCGGCGGCGGCCGCACCTTCGAATACAACCGCCAGCCCGCCGGCACCCAGAACTACATGATCACCATTGGCCCCGACGGCAAGATGAGCGCCCTGCGGCAGGTGCTCACACCGGAGAACTTCGCCAGGGTCCAGCCCGGCATGATGATGGAAGACGTCCGCAAGATGCTGGGCAAGCCAATGAAGATCACCACCTATGCGCTGAAAAAGGAAACCGATTACGACTGGCGCTACCGCCGCGACCAGCAGCAGCTGATCTTCTCGGTCACGTTCGACAACGACTACCGGGTGATCCGCACCGGGTCGGTGGTTGATTCGCAGGGGGATGGCGGGCATCGGTGAGGTGCATTGCCCGCGCTTCCGCATCTTGCCCGGCCGGGCCACCACTGCGAGGCCGGCCGACTTCGACATGAGGCTGATGGGATGCGCGCAGCATCCGGCGACCACGGCGGACGCGCTCGCCTGCTGGTCGGCCCCTTCCTACGCCTCCACGCGCCGCGCACCGGCCCAGCCGTCGCGTTGGCCCGTGCACTCTGGTTTCAGCGGTTTCACTTTCCGCCAGCTTTGCCTGGCCGAGGGTTGAGAAGTCCGCTCAACCAGGACTGAAAGGAAGCGAGATGGCACAACGCGAAAACCAGAATTCGGGAAGTGGCGGCGAGGGTGGTGATGTTGGCGTCACCCGTAGCGTGAACGGCGGTCAACCCGCTGACGGCAGCCGCCAGACTGGTGGCGGCGGTTCCCAAGGTGGGCAGCACTCGCAATTCACGGACAACACGGATGACTTCGGCCCACACCAGCAGGGCGGTGTCTCTGCGCCGGGCGGCCCTGCGGCAACCACGGGTTCATCGGGTTACGGCGGGTATGGCGGCGGCAACATCGGTTCCGCCGGCGACCCAGGCCGTGGGAATGACCCCGGTTACGGCAGCGACGCGCCGGTGACCCGGGGAGACGGTGAAATCGGTGAAATCGGCGAAGGCGGCGAAGGCGGCGCCGGTAGTGAGCGGGGCGGCCAGCCCGGCCATGTCAATTCCGCCGAGGGTTCCTATGGGCGCTACGGTGCGATCAACGTCTATGGCGGGCAGAACGAACAGGAGCGCGCGGAAGGTCTGCGTTCCGACAATTCCCGTGGTGACTTCGAAGGCAATGGTGGGCAGGGCGGCCGGGGCGGCCCGACTGGCTTGTCAGGCCATGAGAACCAGGCCACCGCATCAGGCGCCGGGGCGGCTGGCAACGGCGCCATGACCCCCAGCGCATCGTCGGGCGCAGAACTGAAGGCGAGCAGCAGCGGTGCCAAGGCGCTTGGCAGCGACGGGGGCAACGGCAGCGGCGGGGCAGCCAAAGGCGGAGGCAGAACTTAGCGCTCGCGGCTCGCGCAACGAGAAAGGCCACCTTCGCGGTGGCCTTTCTTGCTTTCGTGCTGTCTGGCTCTCGGCACCGCAGCGCCGCCGCGGATCAACGCACCCGCATGCCCGGTGTCGCGCCTTCGAAAGGCTCCAGCACGTGGATGCCAGGATGCGCCTTGTCGTCGCCATGGCTGGCGGCCAGCACCATGCCTTCGCTCACGCCGAACTTCATCTTGCGCGGTGCGAGGTTGGCCACCATGACGGTGAGCTTGCCAACCAACTGCTCGGGCTTGTAGGCGCTGGCAATGCCGCTGAACACATTGCGTTCGCGGCCCTCGCCCACGTCGAGGGTCAGGCGCAGCAGCTTGGTCGAGCCTTCGACCGGTTCGCAGTTCACGATCTTCGCGATGCGCAGGTCGATCTTGGCGAAGTCGTCGATGGTGATGAGCGGTGCGATCTCTTCGCCGCCGGGCAATGATGTCTGGCGCTGTTCGACAGGCGCGGGCGGTGCCTCGAACAGCGCGTCCAGCTGCTTGATGTCGACACGCTGCATCAGGTGTTTGTATTCCCCGATCACATGGCCAAGGCGCAACGGCGCGGCGGCATCGCCTTGCTGCAGCGGCGCTACCTTTAGAAAGTTTTCAACTTCAGCCGCAAGCGCCGGCAACACGGGCTTGAGGTACAGCGTCAGCAGGCGAAAGGCCTCGATGCAGACCGAGCACACGTCGTGCAGGCGGGCACGCGCGTCCTCTTTCTTGGCGAGCTCCCAGGGCTTGTTGGCGTCCACATAGGCGTTCACGCGGTCGGCCAGTGCCATGACCTCGCGCAGGGCGCGAGCGGTGTCGCGCTGCTCGTAATAGCGCTGAACCGCCCCGGCCTCGAAGCGCAGTTCCTCAATCAGTGTGACACCGTCTTCGGACATGGCCCCCAGCGCACCGTCGAAGCGCTTGGCCAGGAAACCAGCCGCGCGGCTGGCAATGTTGACGTACTTGCCGATCAGGTCGCTGTTGACCCGCGCCATGAAATCCTCGGCGTTGAAATCGATGTCCTCGTTCTTGCCATTCAGCTTGGCCGCCAGGTAATAGCGCAGCCATTCGGGGTTCATGCCCAGGCTCAGGTATTTCAGCGGATCGAGCCCGGTGCCGCGGCTCTTGCTCATCTTCTCGCCGTTGTTCACGGTGAGGAAGCCGTGCACGAACACCGAGTCCGGTGTCTTGCGGCCGCTGAACTTCAGCATGGCCGGCCAGAACAGCGTGTGGAAGGTGACGATGTCCTTGCCGATGAAGTGGTACTGCTCCAGCGCGGGGTTCGCCATGTAGGCCTCGTAGTCTTCGCCGCGTTGGTCCAGCAAGTTCTTGAGTGAGGCCAGGTAGCCCACCGGCGCGTCGAGCCAGACGTAGAAATACTTGCCAGGGGAATCGGGAATCTCGATGCCGAAGTAGGGCGCGTCGCGGCTGATGTCCCAGTCGCCCAGGCCTTCGCTGGTGCTGCCGTCCGCGTTGGTGCGCACGGTGAACCATTCCTTCACCTTGTTGGCCACCTCGGGCTGCAGCCGGCCGTCCTGCGTCCAGGCTTCCAGGAATTCGACGCATCGCGGGTCGGACAGTTGAAAGAACAAGTGCTCCGAGCTTTTCAGCTCAGGCTTGGCGCCCGACAGGGCCGAATACGGGTTGATCAGGTCGGTCGGCGCATAGACCTTGCCGCAGACCTCGCAATTGTCGCCGTACTGGTCCTTGGCATGGCAGTTGGGGCACTCGCCCTTGATGAAGCGGTCGGGCAGGAACATGTTCTTCTCGGGATCGAAGAACTGTTCGATGGTCTTGCTGGCAATCAGGCCGGCCGCCTTCAAATCGCGGTAGATCTGTTGCGCGAGCTGATGGTTCTCGGGTGCGTCGGTGCTGTGCCAGTTGTCGAAGGCAATGTGGAAGCCTTCCAGATACGGCTTGCGGCCGGCGGCGATGTCGGCCACGAACTGCTGCGGCGTCTTGCCGGCTTTTTCGGCGGCAATCATGATCGGCGCGCCATGCGTGTCGTCGGCCCCGACAAAGTTCACCGCATGGCCCTGCATGCGCTGGTGCCGCACCCAGATGTCGGCCTGGATGTATTCCATGATGTGGCCGATGTGGAAATTGCCGTTGGCATAGGGCAGGGCGGTGGTGACGAAGATTTGGCGTGGCATGGGGTAGCGGGCTTTCGGGGACAACCCGCAATTTTAGACGTCGCACAGCATTGGCAAGCCATGCAACAAAGGCACGTTTCCGGATGATTTAATTTGTATGCATGAGTACAATTATTTTTTGCGGATGATGACGGGAGTTGTGATGAAAATTTTCGGAATGGGCATATTGGGCTTCTTCCTTGGCGCCCTCATGGCGCAGTCCACTCCCCATGCACATGGTCCCGGCGGTATAGGGACAATATTTGACATGGTCGTCGGGGCTTTCTTTGGTTGCGCTTTCGGATGCGCGGCCGGTTTGGTCTGGCAGCTCGCATCGGGGGGAAAAGATGCAGGGGGCAGCCACCCCGGTGTCGTGGCCGAGCAGTTGTATGACGTGGAAGCCAATCCTTACCAGCTTTCGCCGGTTCCACATACGGGCAAATGGACAGCGCGCCTCGATCCGCGACATTCGCAGGAACGGGCGTTTTCATCATGCGTTCGTTCGTTCGACCTTCTAAAGGGCGACGCGTTTCCCGACCCGAACACCATCCTGGCCGGCGTCGATGCGAGCAGCGTCCGGTGGGTGATGAGGCGGTCCGGCGTTACAGGCCAGCAAACGTCATGAACCGCTGCAACCAGTCCTCCGTGCGGCATCAGGCCTGGGGCAACCCATTTTTGGGCCAATGGCAACAGTGGGAGCCGAGATGAAGATTTTCGGAATGCTGTTGTTGGGCGTCATTCTTGGGGGCCAGTGGGGGGAGTCGCGGGGCCATGGGCCCGGCTTTTTCGGTGGACTTATTAACTTGCTACAGGGAGTGACTGTCGGCGGAAGGTTTGGGCTCGTGGTCGGCATCGTCTGGCATTTCGGACAGTCCGGGGCAGATGCTCCCAAACCCGAGTCAGGTGTTGGGGCCGCGCGGCTCGAAGACGGGAGAGGTACCCCCGACTACACGTTCCTTGTCCCCCAGACGGGCGAATGGACCGCAAGCCTCGACAAGGGTCATCCGCAGGAACCGGCGTTTTCGTCTTGCGAGCGTTCGTTCAGCCTTCGGAAGCATGACCTGTTTCCCCATCCCGGCACGATGATGGCCGACGTCGATGCGCTGAGCGTCAGGTGGGAGATGGAGGGGTCCGATTCCCTAGGCTGGCAAATGCCGTGATCCGCTTCAACCGGGCCCGGTACCACGTCGAGTTGAGTGCGATAGCTGAAAATCTGAGCCGCTGTTACTGCCCGATGACGCCGCCCCCGAGGTCCGTCAGCGGCGCCATTGCTCCTCTGGAGCTCGAAAATGACGGGAAATTTGCATCCGCTGATGCGACATGCGAACGATGCCAATCGAGCCATGTGGTCCTGGTAGACGATGACATGTGGGCCCTCAAAACACAGGCGTAAGGCGCCCGGGAGGCTCTTGTCAACGCGGCCAATTGCTGGATTGACGCCCAACTGCTGCAGGGCCAACCAGCACGGCCGATTGCCAGATCGCCGCACGCTGCTCTTCTGCTTGCATCCGAGGCAGGGCATCACGGGTCACTTCTGTGGCGTTTCCAGCAAAGCCGCTACTGACTTTGATCTTGATGAAGCCTTCCATTTCGGAGGGCAAATTGACGTGCATGCTCATCGTGCTCCCCTTCTTCATATCCACAGAATATCCATCACATGGATATGAACCAAGAAAATTACTTGTGCAGAAAGGTTCAAACGCCGTCATTGACCAAACCTCTTCTGATTCACGAGCAGGTGCCGGCCTTGACTCGACTTCACAAGTGATTTGTTTGGCACGGACTCGCTAGACTACAGGCCCTTCAGGAGAACCCATGGCAGTCACCCAACAGCTCGTCCTCGACGCCCTCGCCGGCGTGGTCGACCCCAACACCGGCCGCGACTTCGTGTCGACCAAGGCCGTGCGCAACGTCAGGCTCGATGGCGGCCGGGTGGCGTTCGATGTCGAGCTGGGCTACCCGGCCAGGAGCCAGTGGCCGGCGCTGCGCGAGGCGATGGCCACAGCCGTCCGCGGCGTTGCGGGCGTGGAGGAAGTGACCGTCGGCATCCAGACCGTCGTCGTGCCGCACGCGGTACAGCGCGGCGTGCAGCTGCTGCCGGGCGTCAAGAACATCATCGCCGTGGCGTCCGGCAAGGGTGGCGTGGGCAAGAGCACCACCGCCGCCAACCTGGCGCTGGCTCTGGCCGCGGAGGGTGCCAGCGTGGGCCTGCTCGACGCCGACATCTACGGCCCGAGTCAGCCGATGATGATGGGCATCAGCGGCAAGCCTGAAAGC
>JAQGNA010000452.1 GCA_028292075.1 Rhodoferax sp.
ATCGGCGACAACGTCGACTGCGTGATCCGCGGCGGCGAGCTCACCGACCAGTCGCTGGTGGCGCGCCGCATCGGCAACCTGCCCATCGTCACCGTGGCCTCGCCCGACTACCTGCGCCGCTTCGGCAGGCCCGCGCATCCGCACGACCTGGAAGGCAGCGACCACCGCATGGTCAACTTCTTCTCGCCCCGCACCGGCCGCCTGTTCCCCAACGAATTCGAGAAGGACGGCGAGACCATGACGCTCGACGGCCAGCACCGCATCTCGGTCAACGACAGCAACGCCTACATGGCGGCCACGCTGTCCGGCCTCGGTGTGGCGCAGATCGTCACCTTCATGGCCGCGCCGCATCTGGAGAGCGGCGCCCTCGTGCAGGTGCTGCCGGAGTGGACCACGCACTCGATCCCGGTCTACGTGGTGTACCCGCCGAACCGGCACCTGAGTGCGAAGGTGCGGTCGTTCGTGGACTGGGCCGCCGACCTGTTCACCCGGCACCGGTATCTGCAGTAGGCGGGCGGGCCAAGGCCGCACAGCCGCGGGCGCGGGCCGGCAGGCAGGCATTGGCCGCTAACCGCTAGCCGCTAGCCGCTTGCCAGCCCCGCGGCCCGCACGCCGGCGATGCAGATCTCCTCGTCCTCGTCGCCGCTGCCGCCGCTCGCGCCCACGGCTCCGAGCACGGCGCCTGTGGCATCGCGCAACAGCACGGCGCCGGTCTGCGGCAGCAACCTGCCTTCCGCGGTGGCCGCGAGCGACACGAAGAAGTTGGGGTTGCCCTGGGCGCGCTCCGCCAGCGTGCGGCTGCTGGCGCCCATGCCGACGGCGCCCCAGGCCTTGGCCCGCGCCACGTCGAAGCGGAACATGCTGGCGCCGTCTTCGCGCTGAAACGCCTTCAGGTGCCCGGCTTCGTCGAGTACCGCGACGGCCATGGGCTTGTAGCCCGCCTCGCGGGCGCGGGCCAGCGCCGCACCGAGGATGAGGTTGGCCTGGTCGAGGGTCAGGGTGGGCATGGTGTGTCTGCTTTCTTTGGTCTGGACGGGTGGCGTGAAAACCGGATTTGGTCAGTTTCGCGCGCGGGGGCTATTCGGGCTTGATGCCGGCCGACTGCACGGCCTGGCGGTTGATCTCGATGTCGCGGACGAGGTGCGCCCGGAAGGCCTGGGGCGTGCTCGGCATGGGCACGGCCCCGTTGGCCTCGAAGGCATCGCGCAGCGTCGATTGCTGCAGCGCCGTCGCCAGCGCAGCGCGCAGCGTCTCCACCACCGCTGGCGGCAAGCCGCGCGGCGCCATCAGCCCGATCCAGCTGGCGAACTCGAAGCCGGGCAGGGTGTCGGCGATGGCCGGCACCGGCCCCAGCGGATGCGCATCACGGGCCATGCTGTGGCCCAGCAGCCTCAGCCGGCCCGCGCCGACCATGCCCAGGGCTGCCGGCGCGGGCGTGAGCACCCAGTCGGTCTCGCCCGACACGACCGAGGCCACGCCCTGGCTGCCGCCTTTGTACGGCACATGCAGCGACTCGAAGCCGCCTGCGTTCTGGAACGCCACGCCGGCAAGGTGGCTGACCGAGCCGATGCCGGCCGATGCCATGTTGGTCTTGCCGCCACGCGACCTGGCCAGCGCAATCAACTCGGCCGGCGTGCGCACCGGCAGGGCCGGGTTGCACACCAGCACGTTGGGCAGCAGGGCCATCAGCGAGACGAAATCGAAGTCGCGCAGGGGGTCGTAGGCCACGGCCTTCTGCAACAGCGGCGCGACGCTCATCGCACTGCTGGAGGCCACGATCAGGGTGTAGCCGCCGGGCGCGGCGGCACGTGTCAGGTCGACGCCGATGGCGCCGGCCGCGCCCGCCCGGTTGTCCACCACCACCGCCTGCTGCAGGGCCAGTGCCAGCTGAACGGCGGTGATGCGGCCGATGGTGTCGACCGAACTGCCCGCCGCATTCGGCACGACGAGCCGGATCGGGCGCGCCGGGTATATGGCCTGTGCCCAGGCACTGCCGGTCGGCAACGTGCAGGCCGCCAGCGCGCCGGCGGCGCTGGTGGCGGCATGCAGCCAGCGTCGGCGACCGGGTGATGACGGCGCGGTCAACACCTGTTGACCAAACGCTGGCGGCCATGCGGAGGTGGTCATGATGGGGCTGCCGCTCATTCGGGCAGCAGGCCGATTTCACCCACCACCTGCGACCACCGCCGGTGTTCATCCTGCAAGAAGGTTTCAAGGTCTCTGGGCGACCCACCCGGCGCCGGGATCGGCCCCACCGCCGCGATCTTCTCGGCGTTGGCCGGCACCGCCAGCAGCCGGTTGATCTCGGCGTTGAGACGGGCCACGGTGGCCGGCGGGGTGCCGGCCGGCGCCACCATCGCCATCCAGCCGGTCATCTCCACGCCCGGCAGTGTTTCGGCGACGGTGGGCACCTGTTCCCACCCCGGAACGCGCTTGCCCGACAGCACCGCGAGAATGCGCAGCCGCCCCTGCTTCGCCAGCTGCGAGCTCGAAGCAAGATCGGCCACCACCGCGTCCGCATGGCCGCCGATGATGTCCTGCAGCGCCACGCCGACCGAGCTGTACGACACCAGGTTGGCCTGCACCTTGCCGCGGGCGTTCACCAGCCGCGCGATCATGCCGCCGAAGGTGCGCGGCCCTTCGTTGGCGATGGACAGCTTGCCCGGGTTGCGCTGGCTCTGCGCGATCAGTTCAGGCAGCGTGGTCAACGCCGAGTCGGCCCGCACCAGCAGCGCGAAGGGGCTGTTCGCCACGAAGGCCACGGGGACGAAATCCTTCAGCGGGTCGTAGGGCAAGGTCTTGAACAGGTAGCTGTTGGTGACCAGCGCCGCCGTCGTCGCGAAGTACAGGGTGTAGCCGTCGCCCGGGCCCTTGGCCGCCGCCTGGGCACCGATGACGTTCTGCCCGCCGGGCTTGTTGTCGATGACGAGCGGCTGGCCCAGCGCATGCGCCAGGCCGTCGCCCAGCAGGCGGGCCACGTTGTCCGGCCCCGAGCCCGCGGGCTGCGACAGGATCATCTTGATCGGCTTGCTGGGCCATGGGTCTTGCGCCCTCGTCAGCCCTGCGTGCAGCAAGGCCGCCGCGGCCAGGCCCAACTGGAAGTTTCTTCTTTGCATGCTTGTCTCCGTCTGTTGATTTATTTCAGTTGAGCTGCGCTGCGAGTGTTTCGGCGCGGGCCCGAAGTTCGTCAGCGTTGGCGGCAACGCCGTACACATAGCGATCGGGTCGCACCAGGGCGGCTGCGCAACCGTGGCGGGCGAACCATGCGGCCACCACGCCGTCGGTTTCGCACAGGCCGGGGTCGCCCATCCGCAGTGTCTTGAGCCCCGGCACCGCCGCGGGCGGCAGTTCGCCACCAGGCCACTCGGCGCCTTCGGCCAGCACCAGCCACCAGCCGTCGCCGGCCAGCGTGTCGAAGCGCACGCGGTCGCCCTTGCCGTCCTGGTCGCGCGCGATCCACGGCTGGGGAAAGATGCTGCCGTTGGCGGCATGCGCCACGGGCGACAGCAGCCCGGTCTCCAGCCCGGGGATCACGTCCTGGCGCGGTGTGTCGCGCACCACGCCGCCGCATTCGGCGAGCATCCGCGCATCGCGTTCGCGGGCACGTTGTTCGTCGCGCTCGCCGATGACCGCACCGATGCCCTTGATGCGCCCGGTGAGCTGGCGCACATGGGCCTTGCGTTCCGCCGTGTAGGAGTCGAGCAGCGACTCGGCTGCCGCACCGCGCACCTCGCCACGGAGCACCGATGCCAGCTTCCAGCCGAGGTTGGCCACGTCGCGCACGCCCTGGCACATGCCCTGGCCGAGAAAGGGCGGTTGCTGATGGGCGGCATCGCCGGCAATGAACACGCGCCCACGGCGCCAGTTTTCGGCCACCAGCGCGTGGAAGCGGTAGCTGGCCTGGCGCCACAGCACACCGTCTTCGGGCGTGAGCCAGCGCGAAAGCAGCCGCCACGTTTCCGCCGGCTCGGTCACCTTCTTCGGGTCTTCGCCGGGTTTGAGCGAGATCTCCCAGCGCCGGTGATTGCCCGGGCCGATGACCAGGGTGCAGGGGCGGTCGGGCTCGCAATACTGAACGCTGGTGCGCGGCAGCTTGGCGAGGCCTTGTTCGTTGGCCAGCACGTCGACCACCAGCCACGGTTCGTCGAAGGCCAGGTCTTCGAGCTTCAGCCCGACCAGGTCGCGTACCGTGCTGGAGGCGCCGTCGCAGGCCACCACGTAGCGGGCACGCACCGTGGCGTCGTGGCCGTTGTAGCTGGTGCTGCCGTTGTCGCCGTGGTCGGCCTTGTCGCCGCGCAGCGTCAGGGTGACGGCATCGCCATCCTCGTGCAGGCCCACTACTGCGACGCCGAGTTCGACGTGCGCGTTCGGGTGTTGAAGCACGCGTTCCCGCAGGACCCTTTCGACCGGTGGCTGCGTGAACACGTTCGACGGCGTGTAGCCAAGCGGATACGGCTCGGCAATCATCGTC